>CAVEKJ010000350.1:0-2689 GCA_963616205.1 Prevotella sp. | reverse complement strand
AAGTTTGGCATATAGGTAACCGTCTGCATCATGCTACGGAATTTTTTCAAATTTAATTCATTCAAAAGGATTGCAAAAATGATTGGAAATGGAAATGCAAAGACAAGCATTTTCACATTGATCATTAGCGTATTTCGCATAGTTCGGAAGAAATATGGATCTTCCAAAAACTCTTTAAAATGTTTTAATCCTACGAACTTGCTTCCCATCATTCCTTTCATGGGGGCATAATCTTCAAATGCAATCAACGCTCCATACATTGGATAATAATGATAAATCAGATAATAAAGAATAACCGGCACTGCCATCAGATAAAGCAGTGGATGCCGTCTCATGTTGTCCCACAAACGCACAATAAAAGATTTCTTTTTCTTTGTCATGCACTTTTCTCCTTCCTGTTACTGTCCACCGCATTTTCCAGTTGTCTTTTGTCAGATACACAAAATGCCAATGCCAAACAGTGTTACGAACCTTGTCACGATACCACAACAGCCCAGCGTCATATCCTCCGGGCTGTTGTGTTTTTATATGCTTCCTTTCTTAACAAAACTTACTGTTCATGCACGCTACATATCCACTATTCTGCAGCTCATTTGCAAATTTCAGCGTAAATCTTCTTTATTTTTTCTCTACATCTGCGGATCTCTCAAGGTATCTGTCATAACCAGCCTGATAGATCTCCGCACCACGCTCACTTCCAAGATCCTTTAATGTCTGCACAAAGGTCGGCCATTCATCTTCAATTGAAACCTCACCAAAGATAAACTTGTAAACCATCTCATCTGCATAGTTATTCATCTTAGTCTTAATCGAAGCCATCTCATTTGATTCTTCTGTTGTTAAAGTAATCCATGTTGGAAGTCTCCATGCATTATCATTGTCTCTTTGCCAGATCGGCCAGCTGCCTGTATCCTGTGGCAAGGTATACATCTGCTCTTCCTGCTGTTCATCATACTTAATCTGGAATGGTGCACAAGCATACAAATCTCTTACAGTACCATATTCCAGACCATCTGGATTATTCAAAACAAAATCCGTATAAGTTCTATTACCCTCTGCATCCTCTGTATAGGTTCCAGATTCTTCAGTTCCCCATGCGGTCATTCTCACGATATCATCTCTCATCAGGAAATCGACAAACTTTACAGCTTCTACCGGATGCTTACATGTAGATGCTACCTGCCAGGAATACGAATTGACTGAACTTACCATATGAGACAGATGCAGTTCGTCATCCTCATTAATTCTTGGATATTCTGTTGCCACTACATCGTAATCTGGATCAATTGCCTGTCCTGCCGTTAAATCTCCCTTAATGGTAATGGAATGTTCAAATACCATACCAGCGGTTCCGTTCTGGAAAAGCTTAGTGGAATCTGAAAAGCTTCTGCTGATAAAATCATTATCAATCAGACCTTCACTTGCCCAGCTATTTAACTGAAGTAAGAAGTCCTTATATTCATCCATTGTTCTGGAATAGCGTACCTTTCCATCTTCTGCCAGCTGGTAATCATTAATTGCTACGCCAAATGCACTTGCAATCGGATTATTTGCCATCATAGATGACTCTTCAAATTTGGAGAGTGCTAACGGTACCTCAACACCATTCTCCTTAAAGGTTCTTAAAACATTTGTATATTCATCCAGAGTAGTCGGTGATTCCAGACCATACTTATCAAGCAAATCCTTTCTGGCAATCATTCCGTACCAGATCTTTCCATCATCGAAAGGTGGCAGCCAAATCGTTCCAAACTTCACAATTGTTCCATCATCACTGCGAATCTTATTCTCGATCATTGGATCGGTTTCTTTTCGTTCTTCTACCCAGTTATTAAAGTTTACTGCATACTCCTCAATTAAATCATCCACATTCATCAGCACGCCATCATTCATAGCACCCTCTACTCCACCGGGGTACTTTGTCTGGAACTGGCTAGTAGCAAACAGATCTGGCAGTTCACCGGATGCAATCAGCTGCTGGAAGAAGCTTCCATCATCACCTGCTGGTGCATGAACAAATTCTAGATTTAATCCAGTCATCTCCTCAATCTTCTGTACTACAGGATTATCGCCCAAATCCTTGTAGTGGGATCTTGCACTATCCTGGAATGAACAGTAAATAGTCAAAGTCACGTCACCATCAGCAATCTTGCCGTCTGTCTCATCTGCCAGTACTGGTACAATTCCACTGCCCAGTGTCATCGCTGCTGCCAGTAATAATGCGCTGTTTCTCTTCTTCATGTAAATTCCTCCTTTTAATGTGTATCTATTTTCCCGTCCTTCATCCTTTCCTTATCAGGATGTAGTGTACAGGTTTGTTACCGTTCCCTATGTGTTTCTGTTTCCAGATTTCTGCTTACATTTTTAAGCATGCTATTATTCATATTGCTAATCATATCAGCTATACCGTTACTATAGCACCGATTATTCAAAAATGCAATAGGAAATTTTATATTTTTTTATTTTCTTTCTTGTCTGCTCGCAATTTTCTGTCTTTTTAATGTTTTATTATAAGCATTGTCTATATTCAAAAAGTGCTGCCACTTGCAAAGTTTATTTGCAATTGTAACAGCACTTTTTCTTTCAACAAACACACTTAATCAATTTGCTGACTGGTTCAGAATTTCTATACTTTCTATACTTGTTTTTTCTTTTCATCTCAACACCAGATAGAAAACACCATGTGCTG
>CAVEKJ010000349.1:0-2712 GCA_963616205.1 Prevotella sp. | reverse complement strand
CATCTGTAGCATCCAGTTTTCCATAACGTATATTATCAAGCACTTAATAGAACGATTCTGCTCATACACCTTTCCATCACCATCTGTCACACGCACATACACTGTCTGATTTCCTGTGATCGTGATACTTCCGCTTCCAGTTACATCCTGCCAGCTTCCATCTTTTCCTGCTTTTGCTTCAATCTTTGCTATTGAGAAACCTTCCGGCATATGGCTGGCATCTACCGTAACAGCAATGGTTGTTTCTCCCTGTTTCCATCCATCCGGTTTCTCAATCGTGATTGCAGGCGTGGTATTCTCAGCTGCATAAGCAGTCTGTGTCTGGAGCAAAGGTGTTGTCAGGCAAAGAAATGTCGTTGCTGCAAGCAGACTCTTTTTTACCCTGCTTTTAGTATTTGTTCTCTTCTTCTGTTTCATTTTTTCCAGATTCATCATCGGCTTTTATTTCCTCCTTCTGTATTTCTACCCTGCCGGGCAACTCATTTTTCATTTTCTTTTTAAAAGCTTCCAATTCCGGAATACTCATATCCATTGCACGGATAATTCTTACAATTTCCAGATTTTCTGCTTCTGTTTTTGCAATCTCCGCAGCCTTGAACCGCTTTAAATCTGCTTCATATCTGGCTTTAGATGCTTCCATTTTTTCCTTGGCTTTCTCATAATCTGCCGTTGCTTTTTCAAGACTTTTCATCTCTTCTCCTTTCCGGGCGGCTGTTATACCGCCCTTTTCCTTACCATCGCCCGAATCCATAGAAATGGCTCTGCCAGTATGGAGAGTTGATGGACGTGTACTGAACCGGATGCCCACAATGGATCATCTGACCATTGCCCACATAGATTCCAATATGCGTTACTGGTTCTCCTGCATCGTAGGTTCCGGTAAAGAAGATCAGATCTCCTGGCTGTGCTTCTGACTGGGATACTGGCGTACAAATGTTGTACAGTCCCTGTGCAGTCAGCCTTCCCGTATTTCTTACCCCGGAATGAACCAGACAGTAGCTGACAAATCCGGAACAATCGAATCCACTTGGGGAATATCCGCCCCACACATACGGTGTTCCAAGATATTTTGCAGCCTCTTCCAGTAAACGTTGCGCTGCTTCACTGGTATATTCATTACCACCAAAGCCTGTCCCTTCTCCTGTTTCCAGATAAAAGATCGGGTTTAACCGCTCTCCATTTTTCAAAAGTTCAATGTGAAGATGGCTTCCTGTAGAATTTCCGGTATTTCCTACAAGACCGATCTCATCACCTTTCGTGACGGATGCACCTGCAGATACACTCCGGCTGCTTAAATGTGCATACCGCAGTTCATAGCCTTTACTGTCCTTGATTACAACATAATTGCCATAGCTGTCGTTATAAGCAGAAGTTGTAACCGTTCCGGTCAGCCCTGCCATTACTTTTGTCCCTTCCGGTGCTCCGATATCCATACCATTGTGTAACTGATTTGCTCCTGATATTGGATGAATCCGATATCCATAATAGCTGGTCACACTGGAATACCAGTTAAAATCAACCGGTGTTGCAAACATCTGCAGGTTGCCTTTGGTATCGTTGTAGGCACTGAACAGTTCTTTCTGGAAAAATCCCAACCTGTCCTGACAGATTGACATCAGGTTTCCACTGGTCAATGTTACATTCAGCGTGTCCACATCTCTGATTCTGGTCACTTCGACTTCATTGCTTCCGTTATCATCTGCAAGATAACATTCCCAGGTCTGATGTCCATGTGCAGATGCTGCCGCATGACTGTCATAATAGACATCAAATTGTACACCGTATCTTGCGAAAGCTCCGGTATCTTCTACGGTATATTCGACACCATTCATAACTACCTTTGTTCCCATTGGAACAAACGGATTGGAAGCATCTACCGCTAAGGTATGATTGGCAGTTGGATATGCTCCACTGGCAGTCGGTCCTCCGCTCCAAATACCACAACAGATTGGACAGTTACAATATCCACTGGTCACAACCTGTCCCAAAGATTCTCCAACTCTTACTGTTGCTGTCTCCGTTACAGTCTCATTGACTGCTTCAGTAGTTAAATGATATTGCTCTGCAAACAAGGCGTCCAGCTCCGGCTTGACCTGTTCAAAAGTAAATTCTTCATACTTTGCAGACAGATAACTAATCAGGATAAACGGATCATGCTCAATAGGTCCGATGTTATATCGGTATTCCTCATGTCCTGGTTCTTCAGATTCCATATTGTTGATCCACTCCTGCAGATTAGCTTCCAGCTGTGTGTAATACAGTTCCGCTTCCCGGATTGCCTGATCCGATGACAGATAACTGGTTCCGGTGTAAGTGATCACATTTTGTAAAAACACTGCAGAGCATGACGTGACATTCGTTATGATCAGAAACATCAATCCGATCAGAACTGCTACACTGATATACACCTTCCGGTTTTCTTTAAAAAAGTTGGTGACTTTGCCGCCAATCTTCTTGATATAATCAATCGTACCTTTTGTAGCTGTTCCTACTGTCTGTTCACTTCGCTTCGCTTTGGCATAATCCCGTTTGATCTGTTGCTTCTGAATCTGTTTTTTCAGTTTCTTCTGTTCCTGACGGGCTGCCGCCTGTGTCTGTTTCTCTTCCTGTCTTTCAAGTCTGCTTCTTTTTCTGAATGCCCTCTGTTTCCTGCGTCTGGCACTTCTCTGTTCCAGCCGGTAAACACCTTCGCCGCTTTCTTCTAACTTATGG
>CAVEKJ010000348.1:0-2727 GCA_963616205.1 Prevotella sp. | reverse complement strand
TGAAATTCGGCCGCAAGCTTTACGCCATTGGTGGAAGCCGCCAGAGTGCCCTGATGATGGGGCTTGATGTAAAGAAGACAATCTTCCGTGCCTATATCCTAGATGGATTTCTGGCAGGTCTTGGCGGATTTCTGTTCTGCCTGAACAGCTGCGCGGGATTCGTAGAGCAGGCCAAAGGCCTTGAGATGGATGCGATCTCCTCCGCAGTTATCGGTGGAACCCTCCTTTCCGGTGGGGTTGGAACCCCCATCGGAACCCTCTTTGGAGTTCTGATCAAAGGAACCATTTCCAGTCTGATCACCGCACAGGGAACACTTTCCAGCTGGTGGGTACGAATCGTACTTTCCGCACTGCTGTGCTTCTTCATCGTGATCCAGTCGGTTCTGGCTTCCGCAAAGAAGAAAAAATAAAAAAAAGATATAAGCCGGGTTTTCTGAGAAGGGGGCCCGGCTTTCTTAAAAAGAATATAAAAAAACAACTTGTTCGTATGTATATACAAGTTATAAAATAATTATAGATGAAACATATTACAAGTGAAGGGAGGGCAGCCATGGCAGAAAACGGAAAAGCAAAGTACTACACACTGATGGAAGAAATGAAAACCGACATTCTTTCCGGAAAAATCCGCCCAGGTGAGAAACTTCCTTCCGAAAACCAGCTCAGTATCCGCTACGGATTGAGCAGACATACGGTGCGGAAAGCCCTGGGAATCCTGGCAGCAGATGGCTACATAGAGTCTTTTCAGGGAAAAGGAACCTTCTGCGCGGATGTGCTCCGTCAGATCCACGGGACCGGAAACATCGCAGTGGTGACCACCTATATTTCCGATTATATTTTTCCCAGGCTGATCCAGGGAATTGATGAGGTACTGTCCGATAACGGGTACAGCATCATCCTGAAAAATACAGGAAACAGCCGTCAGAAAGAGGCAAGATTCCTGGAGGAACTGATCAGCAAGGGAATCGACGGGCTGATCATCGAGCCAAGTAAAAGTGAGTTGTTGTGCAGACATGTAAGCCTGTACGAAACACTGGACAAGTATCAGATCCCCTACATTTTTATCCAGGGATTGTATACAGAGATGCAGGAGAAACCTCATATTCTTATGGATGACGCAGGTGGCGGTTATCTTGTGACAAAACATCTCCTGGATTCCGGCAGACGGAACATAGCGGGATTTTTCAAGGCAGATGACCGGCAGGGAATCGAACGGCATAAAGGTTATGTGAAAGCTTTGCAGGAGCATGGAATTGCCTATGATCCGGATAAAGTGGTCTGGTTCCACACCGAGGACCGGCGCAGAAAACCGGCGCTTATGGTCCGGAACATGATCCGGCAGAACTGCCTTCCGGAAGGAATTGTATGCTACAACGACCAGATTGCCGTACAGGTCATGGAAGAACTGGAACGCCAGGGCAAAAAGATCCCGGAGGATGTTGCAGTGACCGGTTATGACAATTCCCTGTACGCAAGACAGGGACAGGGAATCACAACCATCGCCCATCCACAGGAAAAACTGGGTGAGATGGCGGCGAAGCTTCTTCTGGAAAAGATTAATGGTGTGCCGGATGAAGAAAGTACGGTGGAACGGCTGATCCGGCCGGAACTGATCGTGCGGGGCAGCAGCATCAGAGAATAAACAGTAAACTAGTAACTTTTAATTCAACCATATAAAAAATAATTTCAAATCAAGGAGGAATTTTCACATGAAAACAGGAAGAGATTACAAATTCTGGTTTTGCACAGGTTCACAGGATCTTTACGGAGATGAGTGTCTCCGCAAGGTTGCAGAGCATTCCAAAATTATCGTAGAAGAGCTGAACAAATCCGGCGTACTTCCATTTGAGGTTGTATGGAAACCAACGCTGATCACAAACGAACTGATCCGTAAAACATTTAACGAGGCAAACGCAGATGAGACCTGCGCCGGTGTGATCGCATGGATGCATACATTTTCCCCGGCAAAATCCTGGATCCTTGGTCTTAAGGAATACCGCAAACCACTGTGCCACCTTCATACACAGTTTAATGTGGAGATCCCATATGACACCATTGATATGGATTTCATGAATGAGAACCAGTCCGCACACGGCGGACGTGAGTTTGGCCATATGGTAACCCGTATGGGAATCGAGCGTAAAGTCATTGCAGGACACTGGGCTGACAAAAAAGTTCAGGAGCGTCTGGCTTCCTGGATGCGTACCGCAGTTGGTATCATGGAAAGCAGCCACATCCGAGTATGCCGTGTAGCCGACAACATGAGAAACGTAGCCGTAACTGAGGGCGATAAGGTGGAAGCTCAGATGAAATTCGGCTGGGAGATCGATGCTTATCCGGTCAACGAGATCGCAGAGTATGTACAGGATGTAAGCCAGGGAGATATTGATGTTCTGGTAGAAGAATATTATAATAAATATGACATGATTCTGGATGGACGTGACCCGGAGGAATTTAAGAAACACGTGGCAGTCCAGGCAGGAATTGAGATTGGTTTTGAGCGTTTCCTTGAGGAGAAAAACTATCAGGCGATCGTAACACATTTCGGTGATCTGGGTTCCCTGAAACAGCTTCCCGGCCTTGCAATCCAGCGTCTTATGGAAAAAGGCTACGGCTTCGGAGGCGAGGGCGACTGGAAAACAGCAGCCATGGTCCGCCTGATGAAGATCATGAGAGAAAGCAAAAAAGACGCCAAAGGTACTTCCTTTATGGAGGATTACACCTACAATC
>CAVEKJ010000347.1:0-2729 GCA_963616205.1 Prevotella sp. | reverse complement strand
GGCGACCATTAACCGGTCGTTCTGGCGGCTTGTTTTTGCATAGAGAAACACCCGGTAGGGGAGCTACCGGGTGTTTCGAGGGGAGTATAAATAATTAAATAAGGGGTTATGTAAAAAAAATTTTTGAAGGGTAAATTCTTTTTACAAGAATGATTATAATATAAACTGGAAAAAAAAGCAATATGATTTTGGCGAATAATCTCCAAACTTTTTGGGATACTATTTCCTGTAATAAAAAGCGGCAGAAAGCTTCAGAAAGCCGCAAAAATCAACTTCATCAGGAGGTAATTCAAATGGCGAAAAATTACGAAACAGACAGAAATGAGTCCAATTATGCGGGAAAAAATTACGGAGAAAGTGACTCCAGAAACTGTGGAAAAAACAGCTCTAAGAACAGCTCCAGAAACTGCGGAAAAAACACTTCCAAAAACAGCTACGGCAACAGTTATGGAAACAAAACATCCGATGAATATGATTCCGAAAAGGATCGCGAATCCGACAGATACTGATTGGATCACTGCCTGATCCTATAAAGCAGAAAACAGGGCGGAAGAGAGCGGAAAAGGCTTTCTTCTGCCCTTCACCATTCAGAAATTTTTTCCATATAATATAGCAAAAAGAGGAGCTTTTTTTCCATGTTTCAGATCGAAACTATCTCTGCCAGAATGCTGGATTATTATGTGGAGCGAAGTGACGCCATCATCATAGATCTCCGGGATACTGCTTCCTACAGAAGGGGACATGTCCGGAATGCCATAAACATTCCCTACCATGAACTGGAGGAATATCTTGAGAAAAAACAGGATCAGAAGTACCAGTTTCCAAAAGATAAAACACTGATCTTTTACTGTGACCGCGGCGGTGCCAGCATGCAGGCCGCCAGGAGCCTGGCCAGACAGGGCTGTCGGACCAGATCCGTGATCGGTGGATTTGCAGCTTACAGAGGCCGGAATCTTGTAAGTGGATAAAAACAGAAAAACAGAGTAATAGATCAGAGGAACCAGGAAATCGCAGAGCATCACCGAAATGGAATTACTATTTGCTCCGTGACCAGTAACAAAGCGTATTACGAATGCATGCCTGGCAATGGCTTGTGCTTGTATTTTAAAGGAAATCATGATAATGTAAAGAACAGGAATAAAAAACAAAGGAATCACAAGGAGAGAAAAGCTTATGAAATATATGTTTGCATCCGATGTACATGGTTCGGCATACTACTGCCGGAAAATGCTGGAAGCATATGACGAAGAAAAGGCGGAGAGACTGGTACTTCTGGGAGATCTGCTTTATCACGGCCCAAGAAATGACCTTCCCAGGGAGTACGCACCAAAGGAAGTCATCCGCCTTTTAAATGAAAGAAAAAATCAGATCTATGCAGTGCGCGGAAACTGTGAGGCAGAGGTAGACCAGATGGTCCTGGACTTCCCGGTGATGGCAGACTACTGCATCCTTGCCATCGAAGGAAAAACCCTGTACGCCACACACGGTCACATCTACAACAAGGATAACCTTCCGCCAATGATGGACGGTGACATCCTCATCCACGGCCATACACATGTACTCAAAGCAGAAAACATGGGAAATTATATCCTTCTGAACCCAGGTTCCGTATCCATCCCGAAGGAAGGCAACCCGCCAACCTACGCAATCCTTGAGAACGGAATTTTTACCATCAAAGACTTTGAAGGAAATACAGTACGGGAGATCACTTTATGAATCTGTGGGAATTAACAGCGCCCTGCCATTTTGGAACAGAGGCGGTACTGAAACGTGAAATACTGGACCTTGGCTACGAAGTGACCAAAGTGGAAGACGGAAGAGTAACTTTTGAGGCAGACGCCCAGGGAGTGGCAGACGCCAATCTGTTCCTTCGCACCACAGAGCGTGTCCTTCTGAAAGTCGGCGAAGTAAAAGCCGAGACTTTCGACGAACTTTTTGAAAAGACCAAGGCCCTCCCGTGGGAAAACTACATACCGAAGAACGGTAAATTCTGGGTAGCCAAGGCAAACTCCATCAAGAGTAAACTCTTCAGCCCCTCTGACATCCAGTCCATCATGAAAAAAGCCATCGTAGAACGTCTCAAAGGCATCTACGGAATTTCCTGGTTCCCGGAAGACGGCCCGGAATTCCCCATCCGTGTGGCATTTATGAAAGACGTAGCCCTGATCGGGATCGACACCTCAGGCGTGTCCCTTCATAAGAGAGGCTACCGCCAGATGACAGTCAAAGCGCCCATCACAGAGACACTTGCCAGCGCATTGTTGATGCTCACCCCCTGGAAAAAAGACCGCATTCTCGTAGATCCGTTCTGCGGAAGCGGTACCTTCCCTATCGAGGCGGCAATGATGGCAGCGGACATGGCACCAGGACTGAACCGCCATTTTCTGGCTGAGAGCTGGGAACACCTGATCCCGAAAGAATGCTGGGAAGACGCAAGAGAAGAAGCCAGAGAACGGGTAAACCTTGATATTGAAACGGATATCCAGGGCTTTGACATTGACGCCGCAGCCATCAAGGCAGCACGTGCCAACGCAAAAATGGCAGGCGTGGACAAGCTGATCCATTTCCAGCAGCGACCGGTCAGCGAACTCCGCCATTCCAAACCATTTGGATTTATCGTGACCAATCCGCCATACGGCGAGCGAATCGAGGAGAAAAAGAATCTCCCGGCACTTTACCGTGAGATCGGCGAGAGCTATAACCGTCTGGACCGCTGGTCCATGTACCTC
>CAVEKJ010000346.1:0-2729 GCA_963616205.1 Prevotella sp. | reverse complement strand
ATCCAGAAGGCAGGGACAAAGCGGCTCTTCCGGAAGTGCGATCTGAAGATGGAGATTTTTTGCCTGCATCAGTGGTTCATATTTCTCAAACGTATCCAGAAGAAGAGTATCTGCTTCCACCAGATCCAGATGAATGCTCCAGTTCTGGTTGTCCGCGTTTGCAAGAGAAAGAAGATCCCGCACCAGCCTGGAGATCCGCTCTGCTTCGGAGCGGATCATTGCCGTAAAATGAGGAAGCTCGGAAGGTGCTGCCTGTTCCATGGAGGCTGCGGCAGACAGGATCACAGTTACCGGAGAGCGCAGCTCATGGGAGGCCGCGGCAATAAATTCGGTCTGCTTTTTTCGGCTTTCTTTTAAAGGACGGATCATCCGGCCGGTAAAAAGCCAGGAAAAAATGCCAAGAGCAAGAAGGGCTGCACATACAGCCAGCCCAAAAGCCAGCCGCTGGGAAGTGATCTGATGTTCCAGTGAATCCAGGGGGTAAAGGATAATAAGGCCAAGAGAACCGTTTTTGTTTGGAATCTGAGCAGTGCAGGCATAATATCCGTTCATTTTGAAAAAGTGATCTTCTGTCAGAGAAGAACTGCTTCGAAGAGCGGAGATGTCCAGACCATATTTCCCTACAGAGATTTTTTCCGCTTCGAAAAATGCCCCATCGTAATCTGGCTGTGGATTCAGCTGATCAAAGAAAAGAGGCTGCCCCTGATCCAGGATCCGAAGATGTATCCCATAGAAAGATTCCGTTTTCAGGATCCAGGTGTGTGAGATCAGCTGCTGGCTTTCCAGATGATAAATACAGGACTGGGCATTGTTTTTGAAAGAAATATAACTGCTTTTTGTGAGACTGTTTTCGGAGATCACCAGGCAGGCACCGGTTAAAATAAGAAGAATGATACCGGTCACTGCTGTGGAAAAAACAGTCATCTGTATGTGAAGTTTGCGAAACATAGTGCTCCTTTCCGAAACATAAATTTACACAGAGAAGCTGTGTCCATAAAACAGATCTATTGTAGCATGGTTTTCTGGAAAAAATCTTTAAGAAATAGAGGAAACTTACAGAATTCCAGTGTATGATAAAAAAAGACTTAACTGAATACGGATTGCGAATATCCGCTTGAAAGGGAGACAACATGAAAATACTGCTCATTGAAGATGATATAGATTTAAGTGAAACCATGAAATTTCAGCTGGAAAAAGAAGGATTTCAGACCGAACTGTGCCATGACGGAGAAGAGGGACTTTATCTTCTGATGGAGCGGGAGCATGATCTGGTGATCCTTGACCGGATGCTGCCGGGAATGGATGGCGTGACCGTGCTGAAAAAGGCGAGGCAGGGGTAGCCACACCGGTGATCTTTCTTACTGCGCTGGGAGAACTTACAGACCGTGTTATGGGACTGGACTGCGGGGCAGATGATTATCTGGTGAAGCCTTTTGCATATCCGGAACTTTTTGCCAGGATCCGCTGCCTTTTGCGAAGACCGGGACGATGGAACGAAGAAAATCTTTTAAAGATCGGAGATCTTTCTTTTGACCCGGAGATTAATTCCCTGAAATGTGGAGAAAAAGAATGTACCCTTTCCAAACGGGAGGGAAGGCTTCTGGAAGTTTTTGTGCGGAATCCGGGACAGGTACTTACGAGAGCTGTGCTTCTTAACAAAGCCTGGGGACTGGAAAGTGATGTGGAAGAGGGAAATCTGGATAATTATATTCATTTTTTAAGGAGAAGACTTCGCTCCGTAGGAAGTCAGACGGGTTTGAAAACCGTCCGAGGGGTAGGGTATACCCTGGAGATTTTTCATTCCTGAAAATATCTTTAGAGATTATTTGGAAAAAATTCGGTTACGCTGTCTGCAGAATAAGATAAAAGCAGGAGGATAAAGAAAGTGAACAGAAAAATAAAAATCCTTACAATGGCGGCAGTTTCTGCAGCGACAGTTATGGGAACAGTTCCACTTGCAGGGATTCCCATTCAGGCAAAAACACAGAAAACAGAAAAAGCCGAAAAAACAATGGGCCGTTATCTGGAAAGTGATGATCTGTCTTCGCAGTATTTTTATATTGATAAAGATAAGAATGTAAGAGAACTGGATCTCTCCGGTGTGATAGGAAGTGATGATGTCTTATGGGACAGTGCTTTTACCGGAAACAATACCCTGGTTCTTTCGATTACGGGATAAAATAAAGGACTTACAGAAATAAATCTTTCCGATGGAAGTACGGTGCGGACCTATGAGGATGGGAACAATATTAACGGTCTGGCAGTTGTGGGAGATCATCTGATCGTGCTTCTTGATGATACCGTACATTATTATGATCTGAAAACAGGAGATACAGAAAACGATAATGATGCACTGACAGAACAGATCTCTTCCAATGACAGCAATCTTCAGTCTGTGGGAATGGGACAGTATCCGATTGTGTTTACGGGAACGGATGACGGGAAAAATCTCTACTATACGGACAGTAAAGGAGCTTATCACTATACCTTCGGAGGCAGTGTGGTAGAACAGATCATGGATGGAAGTCTGAACAGTTTAAGTTCACCGGATATTTCCAAGGCAGGAATGGCAGTGCTGGATGATGGCAGTATTTTTGTGGCTGCGAATCAGAACAATAATTCCACCGCAGAGCCGAAACTTCTGAAATACACCTATTCCAAAGACACACCGGCAGTTCCGGATACGGAACTTACCGTGTATTCTCGCACAGATGACATATTTCTCCGCC
>CAVEKJ010000345.1:0-2733 GCA_963616205.1 Prevotella sp. | reverse complement strand
GTTCCGGTGTTATATCTTCAATTTTTTCAGTATCTTCTACAGATTCCGGTTGTGTCTCAACTTCCAACGATTCCTGATTTTCCTCTCGTATTTCCTGCTGATCAGAACCTTCCTGCTCCACTTTCAAAGCCTGTTGTGCTTCTTCCAGATCAGCCAGTCTCTGTGCTTCCTGCCGCTCTTCATACTTTTCCAGTTCTTCCGGTGATAAGAAATCATCTGTGCGGATTAACTGGCGAACACGTTCTGCAACCTTGTTCCACTTTAATAAAACTTCTACCTCTGGGTTGCCAATTTTCCCCTTTGCAAGCTTTAATCCTTTTGCATCGTGAGATGCGTCAGAAGCACCTGCTCCTGGTATTCCGGGTGAAGAACCACCTGTTCCATATTCATTTTTCAGGAACTCAGCTGCATCTTTCATATCATGGTGCTCCATGAAATATTCGTAAATCCGGTTACGTCCTCCGGCAGTAATTCCGCCTCTTCTTAACACTGCATCAATTTCATCCTGTGTGATAAAGGACAGTGCCGGTCGCTCTACCTTGAATTGCTGATCCACCCAGGAACGCTCCCTCTGGAGATCTTTATAACGCTGGAAATATTCCGGATTATGCTGGATTTCCCAGCGATGATAATCTTCTGGATTCTTTTCCATATCATCCTGAAGCCATTCAAAACGATAAGCAGTCGCAGCTGCTTCTACCGGATCTGTCCAAGCTGCTCCCACTACGTCCTGCCAGTCAGAATAAGACAACTGTTCTTCTCTGTTTCTGCTCGTATCACGAAAATGGAGTGCCAGAAGATCTGTCATTTCTTTCTGCTCCTGCTCGATAGCATTATTGGAGATAAGATTATCAACGTAATTTCCCTCCTCATACATATCCCGGATCCTGTCAGCAGCTTCTTCCCACGTAACGATACGGTCAAAGTTTCTTCTTGCTGAGTCGCCTCGTCGGATACGGATACCATCGTTGTCGTACCAGATACTGATTTTCTGCCCATCTATGGTAAATCCTTTTCCTCCAGTTCCATATTCACCTTTCAGGAAGCTTTGCATTTCTTCATTATTCAGACCTTCGATAAGTCTTGCAGTAATGTGAAACAGCGTATTTTTCTGTCCGCTTCCTGTTCGGAGAATATCATCTACCACTTCATCAGAAATAAGAAAAGCGGCTGGCTGTCCTAATGCAGCTGCCGCTTTCCTTATTTCTCCTAACTGTTCCTCTTCTGTTGGGAACAGACTTAACTGTAAATAATCTCCTGAATTACCAGTTCCTCTGCCTGTGCTTTGATCTGGTTCATGTGTCTGGTCCACGCCATTGTGTCTGCCATCTTGTCCGGTGCCGGATCTTTCTCCAGAAGTTCGTTCATCAGGTTGTCTACTCTCTGTCTTACCTGACTGTCGATCTCCATCAGATGACTGTCCAGACGGTTCTGCAGTGTCAGAATGTTGAACCTGGCTACTTTGTGGTTTCTCAGATACTCTTTCCGCATCATTCCGTACTTCCCGATCGTTCCTCTCGTCTCTTCCAGGCTGATATCTGGAATCTGATACTCCCCGTTCTGGCTGTAACTGATCTCTCTCATAGTCTGTTTCCTCCTTACTTTCTTCTCTATCTTCTGTGTTATTTGTTGTACTTTCACGAATTAACGTGTTAAATTCATTATAAGCTACTTCTTTTTCTTTTGCAACCGTTTTTAGATTTTTTTCCAGATCATTCAGCACATATCGTCCTATCTGCATCAAGACTGGTCTGCTTATTTCGTTGACTGCACTTCCTAAATGTCCTAATACTTTCAGCTGATTGAAGTCCGTAATATGCCGAAAATCCTCTGCATCCAGATATTCCTGTACATCCAGTCCACACCTGTTTAGTAATACATACCAGACACTATTGGTCATCAGTTCCCGGAATTCTACTTCCTGATTCTGTCCGTCCAGTTCTTCCAAAAATGTCCCTGTCACATCCAGTCTCAGTTCTTCCAATGCATCTGGAAACCATTCCTGCATACTCTCCTTCGCTGCCTGATGCAGACTTTCAGCAAGTCCTCCTTCTGTATCTTCCAGTGATAACTGCTCCTGCAGATAATCTGCCACCAGATGTTCTCCTTCAAACGGAAGATTCCATAACTGAGGATCCTTTCCAAGATTCCGAACTTTATAAGTGTCCTGCACATCAAATACATACCGAAGTTTTGTTTTCGGTCCGGAAGTATTGTCAATCAAGGCAATCCCCTTGGAGCCCTTTTTGATCCAGCGGTACATCTTCTGATTCCAGATTTCCATGGATGCTACGGCAGTTGCTTCCGGTCGCTGTGCATAAATTAAAAGCTGCTCTGGAAAAGTATACTTATACAATCTGGATGCAGTGTCAAGGAATCGCATCCATTCCTGCGGACTGGCAGCTACATCTTTTGCCACCTCTTCCGTCAGCTGTTCCATTGCATATAATTTATTTGCCATCTGCTACTCCTTTTCATAAAATTAGGGACTGCTTAGCACAGTCCCCTTAAAATCATCGTTGTTTCTCTTTATAATGCTGCGGCAAGATCTTTTGACTTATTCTTTGGCACTTTGTCTGCCTCTTTTGCCTTGATTTCTGTCTTAGCTTTCTCCAATCTTCCATGGATTCCACCTTTTACTTCCGCTTTCTCGGATGCTTTTTCCTTTTCCAAACGTGCTTCCCTGCGCTCAGCATTTTCCATTACTGCTGTCTTTTTATCACAGAACTGAAC
>CAVEKJ010000344.1:0-2735 GCA_963616205.1 Prevotella sp. | reverse complement strand
GCTTGTATTGTAGCTATGGCAGGATATATCGGAGCACAGACCACAGGCGAAGGTGATTCCTGTGACGTAGCTCAGTACGATAACATGTTCCGTCTGCTGGACAACTACCCGGCAAACTGGTTCAACAAAGGTTACCCGAAACAGGGTGAGCCTGTTCCTTACCGTACAGGTAACAAGAGTGATATGGCTTCTTGCTTCTCATTCTATGATACAAAAGACGGCGGTGCTATGTTCGTAGCTATCGTTGGTCAGGGACCTGTTAAACGTGGATACCCGATCATCGGAATGGGTAAACCAGGTATCACAAAAGGAATCCCGAAGAACTGTACAGGATTCCCGCTGTTTGACCCTCGTGGAAAGAAAGCCGATGAGCTGTGTGCAAAATTCTGTGCTGAGCGTACATGTGATGAACTGGAAGAGATCTTCAACAAAGCTGCTATTCCATGCCAGAGAGCATATGGACCGGCTGATATCGAGAACGATCCTCAGTACGAAGCACGTGAGAACATTGTTGAATGGGAAGATCAGTGCTTCGGTAAGATGAAAGGTATCGGACTTACCAACATCTTCAAGAAACATCCTTCACAGATTGTTGCTTCTGCTCCTTGCTTCGGTGAGCACAACCGTGAAGTGCTCGAAAGCTTCGGATATACAGAAGAAGAGATCGATGCTATGTATGCCAAGGGAGATCTGGTTACATGGACTCCTGCTGATACAGCAAAGAACAAGAACTTCGTTGAATGGAACTTCTTCTGGGATCCGGAAACCCAGTGCAAACGTATTGGACTGGAGTATCCACCGAAAAAAGATAAATAAGAATTTGATTAATTCCACTAGAATAAAAAAGGGCGTGTGAAAAAACGAAAGTTTTTTCATGCGTCCTTTTGCTTATGAATACAACAGTAGTTATATTTCATAAAAAATGTATAATTCCCCCTACCCCATAAGAAAAGCTATTGTGGAATCCTATGCGGCAGTTGCAACTTTTTTCTGTTTGTTGTGATATTTATAAAGATTGTGTCCAATAGAAACAAGAAATACTTCAAGCACAACAGATTTTATTCCTCTTCGGACAATTCTTTTGTACCAACGGTCATTTTTAATGATGCCAAATGTACCTTCTGCCTGAATGGATCTGTTCATCCTTAGAAGGGCTCCTTGGATGCTTTCGAGATTTTCAATCACTTCCTGATGCATTGCTGTAAGTTCGCGGTTGATTCGAACAGTACGGTTTTTATCTGTCTTTTTACATTGTTCTGCATACGGACATCCGGAACAATCTTCACACTGATATATTTCTTCCTGACGTCCGTACTTGTTCCCTTTTACATTTTTGCGATACTGAAGATAAAAGTTTTTCCCGTTTGGACAACGCATAATTCCGTCTTCCCCGATTGGAAAATTTACTGCACGAAATGGATCTTTATGATACTTCTTGTCGGTAGTCTCTTTCTTGAACATAGTGAACTTCATATATTTTTCCATTCCATGCTGCTCACAAAAAATGTAATTGTTGTAAGAACCATATCCAGCATCTGCCACTGGGTACTTCGGATAAAAGCCATAGGCAGTATAAAACTTGTTCATCAACGGAACAAAACAATCCATATCTGAGCGATACTGATTTACATCGACAACAGCAATGTATTCATCTGCAACACCAATCTGTACATTGTAAGCTGGAAGCAGCTGGTCATTTCCCATGTAGTCTGTCTTGATCCGCATAAAAGTGGCTGAATGATCTGTTTTGGAGTAGCTGTTGCGCTCCTCTCCACAGATTTTGATTTTTTCCACGTATTCTTCCAGCTTGGAAGCATACTCCCTGAGCTTCTCATAATGACGTTGCTGCGTAGTTTTGCGATGTCCCCGGCCATGAACAAACATACTTTCATCTATCTGCCAGGCTTCTGCATACTGTTCCGCAACTTCCTTCAGATACTCTGGTGCATACTCACTATTGATACAAAGCTTTATACCTGTACATGCCAGTTCGTCATTGATTTCCTTAAAAAGTATAGTAATCTTATCAAAAAGGCGGTACCTAGATTTTTCTGTTGATTTTTTCCATACCCAGGAGTATTTATTCGCATTTGCTTCAAACTTGGAACCATCAATGTATAGATGCTGGAGATCCACATGTTCTGTCTCAAAGATTTTTTTAGTTATGTCTTGAAATATTTCTTCAATGGAATCAGCAAGTACCTCGTTAATAAAATAGCCAAAGGTACGATAAGAAGGTGTTTGATGATCCATGAGATACATAAAGCGGAGATTGACTTTACACTGATCCTCCAGCTCACGTAATGATATATAGCCATTCGTCATAAATCCGAACAAAACTGTCTTCAGCATGCTGACCGGGTCATATCTGAGTCTTCCAGTATCATGTTGAGGAATATTTTTCAGATATTTCTCCAGCTCGATTTCCTCCATAAATCTATCAAATGTCAGCACTGGATCACAGATGTCCAGATAATCTTGAATTAGCATTGGCAAAACTGCCTGTTTTGGGTTAGAATAGATTATGTTATTAATTTTTATCACAAACTAATTATAACAGAAAGAAGGACCTTAGGGTTTTATAATAAACCCTTGGTCCTTCTTTTTTTCGGGACTATTCTTTTTTCACAGCCCCTTTTTATTCTAAATTGTATGAAGTTCATATGCTCTTCTACCAAGACCAATCTTCTCTGCATGAGCCAGACAGGTCTCCCACTCTGCATCCGGATGTGTCA
>CAVEKJ010000343.1:0-2737 GCA_963616205.1 Prevotella sp. | reverse complement strand
GTTTTACAATGGTAAAAAGTAAAAATTCGTAAACGGAGGAATCGTTATGGAAAAAAAGAACATTGACTGGTCCAGTATCGGATTCGGCTACATGCCAACCGACTACAGATATGTGTCTAATTTTAAAGATGGAAAATGGGATGAGGGTACTTTAAGCACAGACCCGAATATCGTACTCAATGAGTGTGCTGGTGTACTTCAGTATTCTCAGAGTGTATTCGAAGGCCTGAAAGCCTATACAACAGAAGACGGACATATCGTTACTTTCCGTCCTGACCTGAACGCAGAGCGTATCGCTGCTTCTGCTGCAAGACTTGAGATGCCGGTATTCCCGAAAGAGAGATTTATCGACGCTGTTAACCAGGTCGTAAAAGCAAACGCTGCATGGGTTCCGCCATATGGCTCCGGTGCAACACTTTATCTTCGTCCTTACATGTTTGGTTCCAACGCCGTAATCGGTGTTAAACCAGCTGACGAATATCAGTTCCGTATCCTTACAACACCGGTTGGACCGTACTTCAAAGGCGGCGCTAAACCGATCACGATCCGTGTCAGCGACTTCGACCGTGCCGCACCTTGCGGAACCGGTAACATCAAAGCCGGCCTGAACTACGCAATGAGCCTTCATGCTATCGTAGACGCTCACAAACAGGGATTTGATGAGAACATGTACCTTGATCCTAAGACACGTACAAAAGTCGAGGAGACAGGCGGAGCAAACTTTATCTTCGTAACAAAAGACGGCAAGGTTGTAACACCGAAGTCTGACAGCATCCTTCCTTCCATCACACGTCGTTCTCTGATCTACGTTGCAAAAGAGTACCTGGGACTGGAAGCTGAGGAGCGTGAGATCTACTTCGACGAGGTAAAAGATTTCGCAGAGTGCGGTCTTTGCGGTACTGCTGCTGTTATCTCTCCAGTTGGAAAGATCAACGACCACGGCAAAGAAATCTGCTTCCCAAGCGGAATGGAGAAAATGGGTCCGGTTATCCAGAAACTGTACGACACACTGACAGGTATCCAGATGGGACGCATCGAAGCTCCGAAGGGATGGATCCACGTAATCGAGTAATCAATTACCAGATTTTTGGATTTATACATAACATTAACAACAAAAACAGGCCGCCGTTTTCTGATCGGCGACCTGTTTTTTGTTGTTTTTCTGTGTAAATTATAAAGCTCACATTATTTATTTTTTCTCTCATATTTCACAAACGTATATTCCAGATCAAAATATGTCTGCTCGTCACTCTCCGCTGTGATCTCCCAGTCCGGATCTTCGTCCAGGTTCGGGAAATGTGCGTCTGCCTCATATGCGAAGTCAATCTTGGTCACATGAGCAACATCACAGTAAGGAAGCATCTGTTTGTAAATACTGTCTCCGCCGATGCAGTACACATCCTGTGCCGGATACTTCTCTACTTCCTTCAGCGCTTCTTCGATACTGTGAACAACCACTGCACCTTTTACCTGATAATCTTTATTTCCGGTGATCACAATGTTCGTTCTGTTCTTAAGCGGAAATCCGTTCGGAAAGGACTCCAGAGTCTTTCTTCCCATAACCACTACTTTTCCTGTAGTTTCCTCACGGAACATCTTCATATCTGCCGGAATGCTTACCAGGAGCTCATTATTTCTTCCAATTCCCCAGTTTTTGTCTGCTGCAACAATAATATTCATCTTGATTTCCTTTCTTTCTGCAATCATACCGCGATCGGGATATTTTTGATCTGCGGCCATGTCTCATAATTTTCCACGATCAGATCATCGGTTGTAAATTTATAAAAATCTTTTACCTCAGGATTCAGTTTTACCGTTGGTGCCGGATACGGTTTCCTGGAAATGAGCTCTTTGATCACCGGAATGTGTCTGTCATAAATATGACAGTCCGCAATTACATGAACCAGCTCTCCGGCTTCCATATCACAGGCCTGTGCGATCATCATCAGAAGAAGGGAATACTGGCATACATTCCAGTTATTGGCAGCCAGGATATCCTGAGATCTCTGATTCAGCACAGCATTGAGAACCAGTTTATCTTTTCCCGGTTCCTTGGTCACATTGAAAGTCATGGAATAGGCACATGGGTAAAGATTCATCTCATGAAGATCCTGATGCACATAAATATTCGTCATGATCCTTCTGCTGTAAGGATTATTCTTAAGGTCAAAGAGAACACGGTCCACCTGATCCATCATTCCCTCTTTGTACTGATGTTTCACACCCAGCTGATAGCCGTAAGCCTTTCCGATGGAGCCATTCTCATCTGCCCAGCTGTCCCAGATGTGGCTGTGAAGATCATGGATATTATTGGATTTCTGCTGCCAGATCCATAAGATCTCATCCATGGCACTCTTTAACGCAGTTCTTCTTAACGTCAGTGCCGGAAACTCCTTACGGAGATCATAACGGTTCACAACGCCAAATCTCTTGATGGTATAAGCCGGAGTTCCATCCTCCCACACCGGACGCACCTTCTCTCCTTCTGTGCTGGTTCCGTTTTCTATGACATCTTTGCACATGTCAATGAATATATCGTCTGCAAGACTCATTTGTTGATTTCCTCCTGTATCTTCTTCTGTTCGCTCCCGGATATTTCTTTTCTGTATAAAAAATACCCCTGAAATTTATTTTATATTCTAACACATTTTTGCCTTTACTGTCTACTTTCCTGCTTTATCTCCAGAGATTTCGCTTTTAGCTTTTGGGTTCATGCATTTTTATAAAAAATCTATTT
>CAVEKJ010000342.1:0-2743 GCA_963616205.1 Prevotella sp. | reverse complement strand
CACCGGAACCAACCGCGACACCAGAGCCGACTGCAACACCTGCGCCGACCGCGACACCGGAGCCAACAGAGACGCCGGCACCGACTGCAACACCTGCGCCGACCGCGACACCAGAGCCAACAGAGACACCTGCAAAGGATGATTCCGCAAAGGTACAGGCGGTGATCAACAAGATCAATGCGCTGGCAGGCAGAACGATCACAGCAGCAGATAGAGCTGAGATAGAAAACGTACGTGCAGCTTATGAGGCACTGTCTGATACAGAAAAAGCTAAAGTTACAAATTATAAGATACTGACTGAGGCAGAGAGCAAGCTTGCAGCTGTCGATAATAACAGCAGCGATGATAATAAAAAAGACGATACCCGCACAGATGATAACACAAATACAGAGATCACAGACGGAAACAATGCAACTGCAACACAGATCGGAGATCCGGTTTATGTGACCAATATGGTTTCCAATCTCCATGCAGGTAAGGATTTCTATCTGGACAGTCTTAAGAATAATTATCATCTGTCTTTTTCCGACGATTTTGCTTCTGTGATGGAAGAGATCGAGCAGGAATACAAAGAGAAAAACAAACTTACCGACACAGAAGGCACACTTCTGGTAAGAAACTGGCAGGATATCATTGCTGTTTATATTTACGAAAAGAGTAAAACAGGAGCAACTTCCTTTACGCTGGATGCATCCTGCAAGGATGATCTTGCAAGGATCTTTGCGGAGATGAATCCGATCGTCAGAGACAAGCAGGATATCACCAAGGTATCCTATGGAAACCGCAAGATCAATTACTACATCAAAAAGAACAACATTGCCAAAGAAGACAGAACCATCCTCAAGAAATATGTAGAGACAGACTGTAAACTTCTCTGTGCAGTAGTTACCGCATCCAAGGGCTTTGTTCGTGAGAGTGTCGGGGACGATGTTTCAGAAGACCGTGTAGACGTTATCGCAGCAGCGTATTCACTGGTTGGCAAGGTCGGATATTTCTGGGGCGGCAAGTCTACCGTGATCGGAGAAGATCCAAGCTGGGGTTCCGTCGAAAAAGTGTCTGCAGATGGAAGCAAGAGTTCCGGTACGCTCCGTGCATACGGACTGGACTGCAGTGGCTTTGTTACCTGGGCTGTGATCAACGGATATCAGGATCAGGGAATGCAGGCAGCAGTGGGAGACGGCACTTCTGATCAGTGGGAAAAGGCCAATGTTGTCAGTGAAGCAGATGCACAGCCGGGAGATCTGGTATTCCAGAGAGGACCGGAAGCAGGAAGCGACAACCATGTTGGTATCCTGTGTGGCAAGACAGATTCCGGCGACTGGATCGCAGTACACTGCTCTTCAAGCAAGAATGGTGTAACCGTAGGAGAGGCATACAGTGCAAGTTTCCGTTATATCAGACAGCCATCTTTCTATCAGGATACGACAGCGGAAGAAGTAGTCAATGAGACAACGGATACAGCAGATGAGATCCTGAATGAAGAGGATACAGAGCAGATCCTTACTGATGTAGTCAAGTCTGACGCACTGAAAGATGCTCTGGCATCCGGAGATACAGTTTCCAGTGATCTCCTTGTAGATTTCAAGAACAAAGCTCTGCAGGAAGACGAGGAAGAAGATGAAGTTGAGGCGCTGACTCTGGATCAGGAGACCCTGGACGATGCAGTGGATACATTTGACGATAGTGTAGAAACACTGGAAATGGAAAATTAAGGGACAGCGATTGAAAATTGAGGGCAGTCTCCCACGGGAGGCTGCCCTTTCTTACAATCACTCTTTCAGACAGAGGGCGTATATATGAAAAAAAGAAATTTCTGCCGTGTGGCAGTAACTGTGCTTGCAGCATCTGTGCTCCTTCATCCATGCAGCGCTTCAGCAGGGGCGCTGGACCAGATCCGCTCCATGGCAAGGAGCGTCTTTTCCGGGGAACCAAAAGAAGTAGAAGAACTGCGCCAGATGGAAGTGGCACAGAGTGAGGAAGGACATCAGGAATATTATTTCAAACAGCTCACCCAGGAAGAGCAGAGGGCGTACCGGGAACTGCTTAAGGGGATCCGGGACCGGGAGAAGGAGTTTTATCTGACTATTTCAGATGATGACAGCATTGACAGAAGTTATCATGCGGTACTGAAGGACCACCCGGAGATATTCTGGGCCCATAATCGTGAAAAAATCTACAAAACAACGTATTCGAACAGCGATTACTGTACTTTTACGCCAGGTTATACGTATACAGACAGTGAGATCAGTGAGATACAGGCTGCAATGGAACAGAGCTATCAGGAAGTTCGTGATCTGATCCCGGAAGATGCCAGTGATTACGAAAAGGTCCGTATCGTTTATACTTATGTTATCGACCATACACAGTATCAGTCAGGGACAGATGATCAGAGTATTGCCGGTGTTTTCTGGAAAAAATCCGCAGTTTGTGCCGGATATGCAGGAGCTGTCCAGTATCTTCTGGAAAAACTGGATATTCCATGTATCTATGTGGATGGAAGTACAAAAGGAAGTACAGAAGGACATGCGTGGGATATTGTCAAAATAGGCCAGGAGTATTATTATGTAGATGCCACCAACGGAGACCAGCCGGATTTTCTCAATGGAGATGCAGCACAGCTGGAAGAACATAAGACGATCATTTACGATTATCTCTGTCCTTTTCCTGAAGAATACGAAAAAACGTATACCCCGTCAGAAGAACTGACAGTTCCGGAATGTACTGCAAAGGATCTGGACTTTTA
>CAVEKJ010000341.1:0-2744 GCA_963616205.1 Prevotella sp. | reverse complement strand
GGGCTGCTTTATGCCGTTTCTTTTCAGGCAGATAAACAATTTTTACATTCTCTTTATGATCATCAGCTTCATTGCTGTCATTTTCATCTTCTTCATAAACGCCATCTGCTTTCAGTCTTTCCACAAGTCTCTGATAAGCAGCCTTCGCTTCCTCTTCTGTTTCTCCATCATCAGGAATCACTCCATCTGGAAACAGGATCTTTTCCATCTCTTCGGTTTCTTTTTCGTACTCTTCTGCCAACCATTTTTTCAGTTCATCATCCCTGAAATTTTCCATTATTTTTCTCCTGTAATCCTATCTTTCCTTGACAATTCCTCCGTTAGAGTTCATATTTAATGATAGTATATGACTATCCAGGAGGAATCCAAATGAAACACATCGTACTTACCGGCGGCGGTACTGCCGGCCATGTAACTCCAAATATCGCCCTGATTCCAAGGCTTAAGGAGCTTGGTTATAAGATTTCCTATATCGGTTCCTACGAGGGAATCGAAAAAAAACTGATCGAAGAACTGGGAATCCCATATTACGGAATCTCATCCGGAAAGCTGAGACGTTACTTCGATCTCAAAAACTTTTCTGACCCGTTTCGTGTACTGAAAGGCTTCAGCCAGGCCAGAAAAATCCTGAAAGAACTGAAACCGGACGTTGTTTTCTCCAAAGGAGGTTTTGTCACGGTTCCTGTTGTAATTGCGGCCAAACGTTTAAAAATCCCGGCACTGATCCATGAGTCTGACATGACTCCGGGACTTGCCAATAAACTCTGTCTCTCTTCTGCATCCAGGATCTGCTGTAATTTCCCCGAGACAGTCGCTAATCTTCCTGCAGATAAGGCAATCCTCACAGGAACTCCGATCCGTCAGGAACTTCTCTCCGGAAATGCGGAAAATGGTCGTAAATTCTGTGGTTTCACTGCCGACAAACCGGTACTCATGGTCATCGGCGGCAGTCTGGGTGCTGCTTCCGTTAACGACAATGTCCGCAAGATCCTCCCGGAACTTCTGAAAGAATTCCAGGTTGTCCATCTTTGCGGAAAAGGTAAAACCGATGAATCCCTCAACGGTACTGCCGGTTATGTCCAGTATGAATATATCCAGGACGAACTCCCGGATCTGTTTGCTATGGCTGATATCGTGATCTCCCGTGCTGGTGCCAATGCGATCTGTGAGATCCGTGAACTTCACAAACCCAATCTACTGATCCCGCTTTCTGCCAAAGCCAGTCGTGGTGACCAGATCCTTAACGCCCGTTCCTTTGAGCGCCAGGGATTCAGCAAAGTGCTGGAGGAAGAAGAGATCACAGAAGAAAAACTTCTGGATACCATCCGCCAGCTTTATGCTGACCGCCAGAAATATACAGATGCCATGGCCGGAAACGGCGGTGTAGATTCTATCAGTAAGATCACAGATCTTATCGAAGAATGCGCCAAAGCCTGACCATATTTTTTCAGCAGCCATGTAAAGAACTCTGCCATTCCCATCCAGGTTTGGCAGGTTTTTCTTTTATTCGTATACTTTGCGAAATTCTTCCTGCAGCCAGCGCTTTGCTTTGTATATCCTGTTATTGACACCACTTTTTGTCAGACCATATTCTTCTGCAACTGTTTCAACAGAAATCTCCAGATATTTGACCTGAATTAAGATTTCATAATTTATCGGCTGTTCCTCTCGAAATCTTCTCAGCACCATATACATAAATTCTTTCTTCTCTTTGCGCAGAAATGCCTCTTCCGCATCAATTGAATTCTGTTCTTCCAAAAATGTCGCGACTTTTTCTTCGCAGACAAATTCATGCTTGGAGCTGGATTTCTTTATATAATCCAACGCCTTATTCATAGATGCTCTCTTGATCAGAGAAAACGTCATTTTTTCGTTATCAACATTCAGCTCATTCTTTATGGTATACATTTTGTAAAGTACATCCTGACTGACATCATCAGCAGCATTCCAGTCATGGATGACTCCATATGCACACCCTCTGGATATTTTTCGGTATTTAAGATAAAACTCTTCAAATGTCTGATTATTCATTTTTCCTCTTTAGTGGTTATTTGTCAGTCTTTAACTTTTTTTAGGATTTCATCTCTCACCTCATCGCTGAGTTCTCCAGATTTCCATGTTAAACCTACACCATCTCCCTCGTATCTTGGAATCAGGTGCATATGGAAATGAAACACCGTCTGTCCTGCAATCTCTCCATTATTCTGTACAATATTAAATCCATCACAGTTCAGCGCATCACTCAATTTTCCTGCCATTTTTTTTGCCAGGATCATTGCCTTTCCTGCAGTCTCATCCGGAAGTTCATAAATGTTTGCTGCATGCTTTTTCGGCAGGATCAGTGAATGGCCCTTGCTCGCCGGTCCCAGATCCAAAATTACGCGGAAATCCTCATCCTCATAAAGTGTTGCTGATGGAATCTCTCCGTTTGCGATTTTACAAAATATGCAATCTCCCATTTTTTTGTCCTCCTTATTCGTTAAATTATTTTATTTCTATTCTTATTTTGTCGTATTTTCTCGATTTTTTCAATACTGTTCTTGTTGATATTTGAAATTTCTGATGTTAATATTTTTCAGAGGTGATAATATGTGCAACGACAATACAGTCAATGAATTGAAAAACGATTTTCATTACACGCTTTCCAAATTTTCACATGAACTCCGGAATCCACTGACTCTTATCAACAGCGGACTCCAGATGATCGCATCTGCACATCCTGAAGTAGAAGAATATGACCACTG
>CAVEKJ010000340.1:0-2753 GCA_963616205.1 Prevotella sp. | reverse complement strand
CTCCTCGATCTTATGAGAAAGTCCGGAAATTCCGTTTGGAAGTTTATTTTTGTTTACGAACCAGTCGCCAAGGCCCTGGTAATCATCGTTTCTGGTTCCGAACCATCCGTCATCCAAAACGAACAGCTCTACGCCAACTTCTTTCGCTTTTTTCGCAATGTTGAGGATTTTTTCCTCATCGAAATCAAAGTAGGTTGCCTCCCAGTTGTTCAGAAGGATCGGGCGGGCCTGATTTCTCCATTTACCGCGCATCAGACGATCACGGTACAGTCTGTGGTAAGCCTGGCTCATTCCGTTTAAGCCCTTGTCGCTGTATACCATAACAACCTCAGGAGCCTGGAATTCTTCATCTTTGGAAAGTTCCCAGGAAAATCCCTGCGGATTGATTCCCATCATAACTCTTGTCATCTCATAAGTGGAAACCTCAACCTGTGCAAGGAAGTTGCCGCTGTATACAAAACTGAAGCCAAAAACTTCGCCTGCGTCTTCTGTTGTATGAGGACGTTTCAGTGCGATGAACGGGTTCTGCTCAGAGCTGGAACCTGTTCCTGTAAGGCTCTGTACAGCCTGTGTGCCCATCTCAAGTTTGCGTGTTTTTACATAACGCTCACGTGCCCACGCACCGGAAAGGTGGATCATCTCATAATCCATATCCGGGAACTCTACGGCTGCACTCATAACATTCTCAAGGCGGATCTTCTGATCACCTTTCTGAACAAGGCGTGCGCTTCTTGTGATCACCGGATAATCTTCATATACAGAATAAGTAAGAACAAGGTCTGTATCCATCACGGAATCATGAAGTGTGATGTCCAGAGATGTTGCTTCCTCATCACTCTCTGTATAAGTTGCTGGAAGACCTGCGAGTTTCTTCTTGCCGCCGTAGATCTCGTGGGAAACATATTTGAAATCTACGATCTCACTTCCGTTCTCCTGGCGAACAGTAAGGGCTGGGCTTCTGTAATCGCCGGTTCCGTAAACAGGATACTCCTGCTTGGTGTACTGCATGGAAAGAAGTCCCGGCTCCGGAACGCATACAGCCATCAGGGAACGCATGATTTCTTCATGAAGATAGCTGAAACCTTCTTTGTCACGGATTGCTTTTCCATAGTAAAGATTCTCCATCTGGCCATTTTCCATGATGCAGGTGATGTAGCTTAAATGTTTGTTGTAAATATGGAATGTCTTTGATCCCTCATGAAATTTAATCGGCATAATTTTCTCCTTTTTTCGTTTACTGCGGATAACAGATCCGCCTCTTTCCTAAAAAATGCTCAAATGACTCTGCATTTTGCATCTGCTTCGATAAAAAAACCGCTGACAACCTCAATAACCAAATCCTCAGTTATATACTTTGTCAGCGGTCTTTGTTTCACATTTTTATGTAATTACAGTTTTCCACCGCTGGTAGCAATACCTTCGATAAACTGTTTCTGGAAAATCATGTAGATCACGATCATCGGAATGCAGGCAAGAAGGGATGCAGCCATCAGTTCCGGGAATTTAGATACGTACTGACCCTGCATCTTGGCAAGTGCAGAAGAAAGTACCAGCATATCTTTATCTGTATTAACGATCATCGGCCACATCAGATCCTTGAATGCAAACACTGCTGTGAAGATTCCAAGTGCGACCATACTGGATCTGGTAAGCGGTGCCATGATATAAAGGAAGGTCTGACCAATGTTACATCCATCCAGTCTGGCTGCCTCCTCCAGATCATTTGGCAGTCCCATATATCCCTGTCTCAGAAGGAAAGTACCGAATGCGGTAACAATACCCGGGAATACAAGGGCAAAGATGGTATTCAGCATACCCATCTTACTGATCATCAGGTACTGCGGGATGATGAAGATCTGTACCGGAACCATCATCTGGAACAGTACAAGACCAAAACAGAGGTCACGTCCCCTGAAGTGAAGTCGGCCAAATGCATACCCTGCCATAGTCGCTGTAAGAACTGCACACACTACTCGGAAAAAGATCAGAAGCAGCGTATTTTTATACAGGAGCAGGAAATTCATGTTATTGATAACTGATGTAAATGAATCTGTTCTCCATACCTTCGGCAGGATTGTAAACGGGTTCACTGATGTAGCCTCGGTTACTGATTTAAAAGCTGTCAGGATCATCCATATAAAAGGTACCAGCATCGTAATGGATACAATGATCAGTATGACATGTATCAAAATGGTAGTTAATTTCTTTTTTGTCTCCATACTATCCATGATTAATCCCCCTTTTAGTTATAGAATACCCACTTCTTCTGCGCGATCATCTGGAATACTGTAATGATCATGGTGATTGCAAGAAGAAGAACTACGATTGTTGCACCGTAACCCATGTTCTTGTTAATAAATGAATATTTATAGAACAGATATACCAGTGACTGGGTTTTGCCAAGTGCAGGATTTGATTTATCAATTACCATGTAAATCAGATCGAATACCTGCAGGGAGCCAATGACACGTGTAACAAGTACGAAGAAAATAGTTGGCGAAAGAAGCGGAATTGTGATATGGAAAAATGCATTTATTCCTGTCGCACCGTCAATTTCTGCTGCCTCGTAATAATCTCTCGGAATTTCCTGAAGTCCTGCCAGGAAAAGAACCATATTATAACCAATAATGGACCACACGCCAATGATTGCAACTGCAAATACCGCAATTTTCGGATTGGATACCCAGTTTACATGGACATGGAAAATATTGTTGATCAGACCGAAATCTGAGTTAAACAGCCATCTCCATACC
>CAVEKJ010000339.1:0-2756 GCA_963616205.1 Prevotella sp. | reverse complement strand
GAGTTGCCGCCATCCGGAGCACCATTCTGATCACCACTTGGAGCCTGTCCGTTTCCGTTATCCCCGTCTGGTTTTTCAGGGACTTCGCTCTGGTCTTTACCATCTGTGCTGTCATCTGTGGAACTATCCGTTTTATCGGACTCTGTATCTGTGCTGTCTGATTCTAAGCGGTCTGTATCGCTGCTGTCATCAGATGAGTCTCCTTTTCCGTCGCTATCTCCATCTGGCTTCTCCGGTGCTTCTCCGCTTCCATTATCTCCATCCGGTTTCTCCGGTGCTTCACCCTGATTTCCGCCTGGCGCTCCGCCCGGACCTCCGGCACTTTCTTTTGTAATCACGGTATCATCGGTTACTGTGACAGTCATCTCATCGCCTGTCAGATCCAGCATGGAAGGTTTTTCACCCTGATCACCGTCCGGTTTCTCCGGTGCTTCGCTCTGGCTGTTTTCATCTGCTTTATCTGATGTTGTGCTGTCCGCTTTATCGGACTCTGTATCCTTACTGTCAGACTCTGTGCTATCTGCATCACTGCTATCTGTACTGTCTTTCTTATCCGCACTGTCAGCAGAAGCATCTCCGCTTCCATCGCCATCCGGCTTCTCAGGAGCTTCACCCTGATCTCCGCCAGGTGCTCCACCGTTTTCCCCCATCTCTTTCATCGTTCCAACAGCGATGGTGATCTTTCCATCCTCTACGGATTTCACCTCACCATATGTCACATCTTCCTCATCGGAATCTTTTTTACTGGAATCCTCTTTATCAGAACTTTCTTTATCAGCATCTGAACTGCTGTCACTACTATCTTCGTCTGTGCTTTCTGCCGTTGTATCTTCTGTCTCTTTATCATCTGAACTCTCAGCTGCTGTCTCTTTTGTATCCGTTGTCGCTGCCCCGCATGCGGTAACAGATGTAGCTGCCATCATAACTCCCAAAATTGCTGCAAGATATTTTTTCTTCATATGAACACCTCTCTTTTTTGTATGCTCATACTATACCAGCAAAATCTGTTCACTTTATGTTTAAAACGTGAAAAAAGTGTGAGCGATAAAGTCCACTTTGAGATCCTTTTCCCGGAAAAAGGCAGTAAAAAAGACCCGGCAGCTTGTCACCACCAGGTCTTTTATAATATTTCTTATTTATCTCTCCAGATGATTCTTCCCTTGGAAAGATCATACGGAGAAAGTTCGATCGTTACCTTATCTCCCGGGAGAATACGGATAAAGTTCATACGGAGCTTGCCGCTGATATGGGCAAGTACCACATGTTTGTTTTCAAGCTTCACTTTAAACATCGCGTTAGGCAGTTTCTCCAGAACAGTGCCTTCTACTTCGATCACATCTGCTTTTGACATTTTTTACCTCCTATGTCATGACAACAATTGCTGCTTACAGATTCGTAAGCGTCAGAATCTCTGGTTCCCCATCAGTGATGAGGATCGTATTTTCATAATGTGCGGAAAGTGAACCATCCATGGTTACTACCGTCCACTCATCGTCCAGCCATGCCACGTCCGCACGACCAAGGTTGATCATGGGCTCGACGGCCAGGGTCATTCCCGGAAGGAGCTTGATGCCCCTGCGCTTCTGCGGGAAGTTTGGAATCTGCGGATCCTCATGAAGATGAGTTCCGATTCCATGTCCTACAAGGTCACGTACAATACCGTAACGGTATTTCGCTGCGTGGGCTCCGATGGCTTTGGAAATATCATTTAAATGATTTCCTGCTTTTGCCATTTTCAGTCCTTCAAAAAAGCATTCTCTTGTAACTTTGATAAGCTGCTGTGCTTCTTTGGATACTTCACCTACCGCATAGGTACGTGCTGCGTCAGAATGGTAGCCCTTGTAAATCAGGCCGGCGTCGATCTTAACCAGATCCCCGTCCTGGATAATCTTCTCTTCGGATGGAATTCCATGCACAACCTCGTCATTCAGGCTGATGCAGAAAGAAGCCGGAAAACCTCCGTAATTCAGAAAGTTCGGAATACAGCCCATAGACCGGATCATTTCTTCTCCGATCCTGTCAATCTCCTTAGTGCTGACACCTGGTTTGATGTAAGGGATCAAACCGTCGTGCACCTTCTCAAGAAGATGGCCGGATTCTCTCATAAGTTCTATTTCATGCTGTGTCTTAATTGTTACGGACATTCTTATTCTCCTAAGATGTCAACGATCTCCTGGAATACCTCATTCAGATTCCTGGTTCCGTCTACCGTCTTCAAAACACCCTGTGTGGTGTAATAGTCAATCAATGGCTGTGTCTGCTCATGATAAACATTCAGACGTTTCTGGACTGTTTCCGGCTTGTCATCATCGCGGAGCACAAGCTTGTCACCACAGGTATCACAGACACCCTCTGTCTTCGGTGCTGCAAATACAACGTGATAAGTTGCGCCACATTTCACACATGCACGGCGTCCCCCCATACGTTTCACGATGTTATCATCCGGCACATCCACATCGATCGCATAGTCAATTTTGCTTCCAAGTTTCTGCAGAGCTTCTGTCAGACATTCTGCCTGTGGGATCGTTCTTGGAAAACCATCCAGAACATATCCTTTTTTTGCATCCTCCTGCTGGATCCTGTCCACAACAAGATCACAGGTCAGTTCGTCCGGAACGAGAAGTCCCTGATCCATGTAAGTTTTTGCTTTTTTTCCAAGCTCGGTACCGTTCTTGATGTTGGCGCGGAAAATATCTCCTGTGGAGATGTGCGGGATTCCATACTTCGCCGCGATCTTCTTAGCCTGAGTACCTTTG
>CAVEKJ010000338.1:0-2759 GCA_963616205.1 Prevotella sp. | reverse complement strand
TGTCTCAAGAGATCCCCAGGTGCTTCTGAAAGCAGATAAAATAATCCTTCCAGGTGTTGGAAGTTTTGGCGATGCCATGGAGAATCTCAATAAATACAGACTTGTTCCGGTGATCCATGAGATCGTGGAAAAGGGTACCCCGTTTCTTGGAATCTGTCTTGGACTGCAGCTGCTTTTTGAGAGCAGTGATGAGACACCAGGCGTGGAAGGCCTTGGAATCCTGAAAGGAAAGATCTTACGGATCCCGCCAAGCCCGGGACTGAAGATCCCACATATGGGATGGAACTCCCTGCATCTTCAGAACAATGGAAGATTATTTAAAGATATTCCGGAAAACACATACGTTTACTTTGTACATTCCTATTATCTTCAGGCAGAGGAAGAAGAGATCGTGAAAGCGACCACCCAGTACAGTACATGCATCCATGCTTCCGTTGAGAAAGGAAATGTATTTGCATGCCAGTTCCACCCGGAAAAGAGCAGCCGGTGGGGATTGAAGATCCTGGAGAATTTTGCGGCACTTGAGCCAGGCACCAAAAAGGAGGAGGCATAGTCATGTTTACAAAACGTATTATCCCATGTCTGGATGTAAATAAAGGACGTGTAGTAAAAGGCGTGAATTTTGTGGATCTGAAGGATGCCGGAGATCCGGTGGAGATTGCCAAAGCTTATGACACAGCCGGTGCGGATGAGCTGGTTTTTCTGGATATCACTGCTTCCTGTGAGGAGAGGGATACGGTGGTAGATATGGTAAGAGCTGTTGCTGCCAATGTATTTATCCCGTTTACCGTAGGCGGCGGAATCCGTACTGTCGATGACTTCCGTAAACTTCTCCGGGAAGGTGCAGATAAGATTTCCGTAAATTCCGCAGCCATCGACCGGCCGGAACTGATCCATGAGGCAGCCCAGAAGTTCGGAAGCCAGTGTGTAGTTGTTGCCATTGACGCAAAGAGAAGAGAGGATGGCGGATGGAATATCTACAAACACGGTGGAAGACTGGACACAGGCATTGATGCTCTTGAATGGGCCAAGAAGGTAGAAGAACTTGGTGCAGGTGAGATCCTTCTTACCAGTATGGACTGTGACGGAACCAAGGCAGGATACGATATCGAACTTACAAGAGCCGTTGCAGATGCGGTTTCCATCCCTGTGATCGCTTCCGGCGGAGCAGGAACACTGGAACATTTTTACGATGCCCTGACAGAAGGCGGAGCAGACGCGGCACTTGCAGCATCTCTGTTCCACTACAAAGAACTGGAGATCCGGGAAGTAAAGGATTACCTTGCGGAAAAAGGAATTTCTGTGAGAAGATAAGTTGGATGAGAGGTGAAGGATATGGCTCCCATAGCAGGAGACTGGCAGGAGGCTCTGAAAGGTGAGTTTCATCAGCCGTACTATGCCAAACTTTATAAAACCGTAATGTCAGAATACAGAACAAGAAAGATTTTTCCGCCTCCGGAAGATCTGTTCAACGCGTTTCATTTTACGCCGTTACACAAGGTAAAGGTCGTGATCCTGGGACAGGACCCCTACCACAATGACGGACAGGCTCATGGCCTTTGTTTTTCTGTAAAAAAAGGTGTGGAGACACCGCCATCCCTGGTGAATATTTATAAAGAACTTGAGGATGATATGGGATGTTACATCCCGAACAACGGCAATCTGGAAAAATGGGCAAAACAGGGCGTACTTCTTTTAAACACCGTACTGACAGTCCGTGCCCATCAGGCCAATTCCCATCGGGGGATCGGCTGGGAACAGTTTACCGATGCGGCTATCCGCATTCTGGACGAGGAAGATCGTCCGATCGTATTTCTTCTCTGGGGCCGGCCTGCCCAGATGAAGGCATCCATGCTTCACAATCCGAAGCATCTGATCCTGGAAGCGCCACATCCAAGTCCTCTTTCTGCCTACCGGGGATTTTTCGGATGCAAGCACTTCAGCAAGGCCAACGAATTTCTGAAAGCCAACGGGGAAGAACCCATTGACTGGCAGATCGAGAATATTTAAGTTAAGGAATGTAAAATGGGTAAAAAAAACGATAACACACTTGTGAAAAACGCCTCTTTTCTGATGATCGCGGCACTGATCTCCAAGATCATCGGAATGCTGTATAAGAGTCCGCTTTCAACCACACTGGGAAGCCAGAGTTTTGCGCTGTTCCAGTTTGCACAGAATGTATATTTTATTCTGCTGATGATCGCGTCTTTCAGTATTCCTCAGGCTGTATCCAAGATCATGGCGGAGAAGATCGCTTTTCACAGATATAAAGATGCACAGAAAGTATTTTACGGTGCACTGATCTATGCGGCAGTTGCCGGCGGCATCGTAGCGCTGATCTGTGTATTTGGGGCAGGGATCCTGGTTCCGGACAGTATGGCCAATGCCCGTCTGGCGCTGCAGATGCTTGCACCCACAATTTTCATGTCCGGTCTCTGCGGCGTGTTCCGTGGATATTTCCAGGCATACCGCAACATGATGCCAACATCAATCTCACAGATCATTGAGCAGATCTTTGTGGCAACCTTTGCGCTTCTGATGTCACATACATTCATCCAGCATTTTTCTGCGACCGGAGATATGGATCTGGTTCATCGCTGGGGTGCGGCCGGCGCTACCATGGGTACCGGTGCAGGTGTGGCTTCCGCGCTGATCTTTATGTTGATCGTCTATGCGGTAAACCGTAAGATCATCCGGAAACGGATCGTCAATGATCACCATTCTGTCAATGAGAGCATGGGAAAAGTAATGAGCAATAT
>CAVEKJ010000337.1:0-2764 GCA_963616205.1 Prevotella sp. | reverse complement strand
ATGCAGCTACGGTAGATTACAATCTGACACCGCTTTTTGATGACCGGGAGATGGTTACGTCAGTACTGGAAAAAGGGGCGGATGAACCAGGTGTGCTGCTGTATTACTGCCAGGGTCAGGAAATCAGCCGTAAGAATCTGGGAATCTTCCAGAAACTGGTCCTTTCTCCGGCGTTTACCGGCGAATATAAGAGTCTGATCCGCAAAAAGATCCTGGATTATTATCGGGATCATGTACAGGGAGAAGATCTGGATGCCTGCCTGGAGATGATGGATTACCGGGAATATGCCATGGTTGACCGGAAAACTCTTCTGGAGATCCTGATCCAGAGAGGCCTGTTTCCGCAGGCAATGAGCGTAGTGGAGGCATTTGGCTTTGAAGGAGTAGAGGAGCGTGCACTTCTGAAACTGGTGAGCCGCATGATCATCCGCTGTGACTGTGCGGAGGATGAGGAGCTGATCGCACTTTCCTCTTATGTATACAGGCAGGGGATCTATGATGAAGTGATCCTTACGTATCTGATGAAATTCCGCTTTGGTCCTGTGGATGAGCTGCTGGACATCTGGAAAAGTGCCTGTGGATTTGAGATGGATACCTATAACCTGGAAGAGAGGATCCTTTCTCTTCTGATGTTTACCGGGGATTACCGGATGGAAGGCGCCGGGATCCTGAAGGCATATATCAGCCATTCCGGAAAAGAGAGAGTGATCGGTGCATATCTGACCCAGATGTCTTACGGGATGTTTGTAAAAGAACTGCCGGAGATGCCGGGACTTGAAGGATATCTGAAAAACCGCAGAGGAAAAGAATGGCCTGGAGACAGGATCTGTGATCTGGCCCTTCTGAAACTGCTTTCCGGAGAAAAAACTTCCAATGGATCAGATCTGGAAATGGAAGAAGAGATCCTTTCTTCCTGTGTGAAAGATGGAATGATATTTGGATTTTTCCGGGATCTGGATCAGAGTATCCTGCGGCCGTATCAGCTGGACGACAAGACGTTTGTGGAGTATCACGCTTCACCGGAAGCGTCCGTTACCCTGTATTATTCGCTGGATACCGGACTTGGAACAGCGCCGGATTATAAGAGTGAGCCCCTTAAGAGTGTTTATGAGGGAATCTTTACCAGGGCATTTACCTTGTTTTACGGAGAAACCCTGCGTTATTATTTCCAGACAGAAGACGAGAATGGTGTACAGAAAACCGAAGAAAAGATACTGACCATGAACCAGAGTGATGACCGTGCATCCAGCAAATATCAGCTGATCAATCAGATCCTGTGTGCAAGAAAACTGGAGAAAGACACGGAAGTGAAGGAGAAACTGGCACAGTACCTCCGGCAGGAACAGTACGTCAATGAAATGTTTACCATAGAGAAGGAACCGGAAAGATGAATGAAATTCGTGATTTGATCATAGGAATTGATATTGGAAAAGAATACACGCAGATCTGCTATTACGACAGAAAAGCAGAAGAAGCCCGTTCTCTTTCCATGAAGGTAGGAGCCAGCCAGTTTGAAGCTCCGGGCTGTATCTGCTATCGCGCAGATCATGGAGATTACTGCGTAGGTCTGGAAGCAGAATATTTTGCCAGGGAAAAAGGCGGGATCATGATCGGGAATATTTATGATATCGGTCGGAAAGAGGAGACGATCCAGGTGGCCGGTGAGGAAAAAACTCCGGCGGAGCTTCTGGCCTGTTTCCTGAAAGGAATCCTGAAATTCCTTGGGATCCAGGATATCGTAAAGAACACCAGATGCCTGTGCATCACGTCACCGGAACTTAATGCACAGCAGGTGCGCAATTATCAGAAAGCCTGCAGCCTTGCGGGTTTTCCCCGTGAGAAATACATGCTTATGGATTATGGGGAGAGCTTTTACTATTATGCGCTGGGGCAGAAACGGGAAACCTGGAACCGCAGTGTGGGATGGTATGCCTTTGCAGGCGATCAGGTAACATTCCGGAAACTGACCATTAACGGAGCGTCCAGACCCGTGCTTGTAAAACTGGAGGATCCCGTCAGCACAAAGCTTGAAACGGAAGATGAGATCCGGGATATGGAATTCCGCCGTTTTATCACCAGGACTCTCGGAAAAGAGCTTTTTTCCAGTGTACAGATCACGGGAGAGGGCTTTGACCAGCAGTGGGCGCAGCAGTCCGTGAAGATCCTGTGTCATCAGGGCAGGAAGGTTTTTTACGGAAATAATCTGTTTGCAAAGGGAGCCTGCGTGGCAGGAAAAGACAGACTGGAAGACAAGAAACTGAAGGGCTACCGTTACTTAAGTGATTCTCTGGTGGTCACGGATGTGGGAATGGATATGCGCGTGATGGGTTCGCCGGCTTACTATCCGCTGATCGAAGGGGGCAGCAACTGGTACGAATGCAGTGCGTCCTGCGAACTGATCCTGGATAATACAAAAGAGCTGGTATTTGTGGTGAGCCTTCCGGAAGAAAATGAAAAGAAACGTGTAGCCATGGCTCTTGACGGGCTTCCAGAGCGCCCGAACCGGACGACCAGGCTTTCACTTACACTGAAATATGTATCACCAAGAGACTGTGAGATCACAGTAAAAGACCTCGGGTTTGGGGAAATGTTTCCTTCCAGCGGAAAAACATGGAGGGAACTGGTACGATGGGATGAGCAGGAAGAAAGGAAGCAGGTATGAGCGGATATATTTTATGTCAGGTAAAGAAAGCAGAGAAGCCGTTTTACATCGAAAATATCAGCACTAATATCTATTCCATAGAAGAACTCTGCTATTATCTTT
>CAVEKJ010000336.1:0-2765 GCA_963616205.1 Prevotella sp. | reverse complement strand
CCGGTACCCTGTGCAGTTCTTATAGGAATACCTGCTTTACAAAGGTCTTCAATATCTCGATTTATTGTCCTTCGAGATACCTCAAATTTTTCTGCAAACAAAAAGCTTACGAATATCAGGTTTTCTTCCCAATGCCCGAAGGCTCAATAACATTTGTTGAATTTTCTCCATCCGATAAGTCAAATCAGCCTATGATTCATTTGGAATCATCTGAAAACACTTCAACGCCGCTTCAATCACTATTAGATACCTTCATCCCATCATTATGCTCCGCCACATATGACTTAATCTCCTCATATATTGCTTTACTCTCCGCAGCTGTCAAATCTAACTCATCAATATCACATTCACATGATGCTCTTAATTTTTTTATCAGCTTTCTTTTCCAACAACTTAATTGAATTCAGATAATCTTCTTCTACAGTACTGAGCGTTCGAGCTTTATATTTTCTATATTCATCCGTTGCTTTATCAATAGCTTGTTTGTGTGATATACTTCCATTTCCCTGCAAAAGCTGTTCCCCGCTCATCGTTAGAATCCGATCCAAATGTTCTGCCCAATCTTTCATTGTCATCACCTGTTCTCGCTCTGCTTGACGTTCTGCAAAATCAAGATATCCTGACACCAGCTGCCCCATTGCACGCAATTCTTTTTCAGATAAGTAATTCTTTGCAACTACTGCTTCTTTTAGTGTCGGCTGATTGCCTTTAAAAGTAGTAAGACCCATAAATTCCTTTTCAGCATCAGCTCTGGTATAAATTATCTCTGCCGCAGTTTGTCCATGAATTGCATAGTGGATTTTGTTTTGCACCTTTTTGAAAAACGCAATGGATATTTCCGCTTTTGGATCATAATCAATACTCGTTGCATAGATCTCCAGAATCTGACGATAAAATACTTTCTCGGATGCACGAATATCACGGATTCTTTCCAGTAACTCTCGAAAATATCCGCCACCGCCAAGATTTTTTAATCTATCGTCGTCCAGAGCGAAGCCTTTTCGCATATACTCTTTCAAAATCCCTGTTGCCCAGATTCTGAACTGTGTTCCACGCTTTGATTTTACACGATAGCCTACAGAAATAATAACATCAAGATTATAAAATTCTACCGGTTTATCTGAATTTGCAATGTGCAAATTTTGCACATTACCTTCTCTTTGAAGTTCACCTTCTTCAAAAACATTCTTTATATGTTTTGAAATAACCGACCTATCTCTCTGAAACAATTCTGACATTTGTGCCCTTGATAACCACACCGTATCACCATCAAATGTTGTTTCTATTTTCGTCAATCCATCCTCTGTTGTATAAATAATCATATCTGGTTTTTCTTTGCTCATAAATTTTTCTCCTCTTAACTTTAAATCAGATACATTATTATCTCTCCGGCACTTACTTATTTTTTCTTGAAATTAACGCCACAGTCTCCACATGCGTACTCTGCGGAAACATATCCGTAGTAGAAACCCGCGTCAACTCATAATCCTCCGCACAAAGCACCTTCAGATCCCTGGCCAGAGTCGCACTGTCACAACTCACATAAACAACCCTCTCCGGTTTCATCTTAAGAATCGTATTCAGAAGTACCTCATCGCAGCCTTTCCGCGGCGGGTCTACCACGATAACATCTGCGTAAACGCCATTTTTCTCATACTCTCTCGACAGTACTTCTTCTGCTTTTCCCACAAAGAACTCCACGTTCTCGATTCCGTTGAGCTTTGCGTTTTCTCTTGCGTTGTCAATGGCCTGTGGTACGATTTCCACGCCACGGACAAATTTGGCTTTCTGGGCCAGGAACAGGGAGATGGTTCCGATTCCGCAGTACAGATCCCAGACTGTCTCATTTCCGGTAAGGCCGGCATATTCCAGGGCCTTTCCGTACAATTTTTCGGTCTGGATGGGATTGACCTGAAAAAAGGACAGTGGTGAGATCTGATAGAAAATATCTCCGATACTGTCCGTTATATAGGACTGTCCCCAGAGAAGACGCAACTGGTCTCCCAGGATCACATTGTTTCGTTTTTTATTTACATTGATGGTGATGCTGGTCATTTCCGGAATTTCACATAAAGAGTCCACCAGCGCTTTTTCTGCCGGGATCTTATCCCCGTTTAAGATCAGACAGACCATCATCTCATCCGTATGAAAACCATATCGGATCATAATGTGGCGCACAAGACCCTTTCCCGTCGTCTCATCATACGGCTGTACATGATATTTCTCCATGTGTCCGATTACACGGTCCAGAACCTCTTTATTCTGTTTCACTCCCAGAATACAGTCCCGGTTATCAATGATCGAATGAGTTCTTCCCGCATAAAAACCGGTGATGATCTTTCCGTCCTTATTTTTTCCTACCGGAAACTGTGCTTTGTTGCGGTAATGGTATGGCTCTTCCATTCCCATGATCGGCTCCATCAGAAGATCCTTAAAACCACCGATCCGCTCCAGATGGCCACGGACTTTTTTCTCCTTGAATTTCAGCTGCTGCTCATAGGATAATGCCTGAAGCTGGCATCCTCCGCACTGTCGTGAAATGGAGCAGGCCGGTTTCACACGATACGGGGACGGTGTGATCACCTCCATCAGACGGCCATAGCCGTAGTTCTTCTTTGCCTTGATGATCTTTGCTTTGATCCGGTCTCCGATCACGGCGTCTTTCACAAAAACGGTGAAGCCATCGGCTTTCCCGATACCTTCACCGTCAACTCCGCAATCCTCTATATCCAAAGTCAGTATATCGTTTTTACGGAATTCCATGT
>CAVEKJ010000335.1:1142-2767 GCA_963616205.1 Prevotella sp. | reverse complement strand
ATTAAGATACCTGCAGCGACTTGCGGAGCTGTATCCTACCATAGCAAAAGCTTCAACAGAGATCATCAACCTGCAGTCCATATTAAACCTTCCAAAAGGTACGGAACATTTCATGTCGGATATTCATGGAGAGTATGATGCGTTTTCCCATGTTCTTCGAAACGGTTCCGGGGCTGTGCGGAAAAAGATCGATGATGTATTCGGACATACTTTAAGCAACAGCGACAAACGTTCTCTTGCCACACTGATCTATTATCCCAAGGAAAAAATGGAAGTTGTGAAAAAGCACGAGGAAGATATGGAGAACTGGTACAAGATCACGCTCTACCGTCTGATCGAAGTGTGCAAGACAACCGCATCCAAATATACCCGTTCCAAAGTGCGAAAAGCCCTCCCGGCAGACTATGCCTATGTGATTGAGGAGCTGATCACAGAGAAAGCAGAAGTCCTTGACAAAGAGGCTTATTATGATGCCATCGTCAATACAATTATCGAGATCGGCAGGGCAGAGAATTTTATCATCGCTCTGGCAGAACTGATCCAGCGCCTTGTTGTGGATCATCTGCATGTGCTGGGAGATATTTATGACCGAGGACCGGGCCCGCATTTCATCATGGACCGTCTGATGAAATATCATTCCCTGGATATCCAGTGGGGAAACCATGATGTTGTCTGGATGGGTGCTGCCACAGGCCAGAAAGCCTGCATCGCGACAGTGATTCGAAACAGCATCCGTTACCGTAACATGGATATCCTGGAGGATGGATATGGGATCAATCTCATGCCATTAGCAACTTTTGCAATGGAAGCATATAAAGATGATCCCTGCACGGTTTTTGAGATGAAGGGAGATGCCAACAATTACAGCATCCTGGAGGAAGAACTCGGGCGAAAGATGCACAAGGCCATTGCCATCATCCAGTTTAAGCTGGAAGGCCAGCTGATCCGTCGTCACAAAGAGTTCCACATGGAAAACCGGTGCCTGCTTCATAGGATCGACCCCAAAAAAGGAACGATCACACTTCCGGACGGAAAAGAATATCCGCTGACTGATACATATTTTCCAACCATTGACTGGAAAAAGCCATACGAACTTACCGCAGAAGAAAAAGATGTGATGGAACGTCTGGATTCGGCTTTCCGTAACTGTGAGAAACTGCAGAACCATGTGCGCCTTCTTCTTGACAAAGGAGGTCTTTACAAGACTTATAACGGGAACCTTCTGTTCCATGGAAGCATTCCGCTCAATGAGGACGGAAGCCTGAAGGAAGTTCAGATTTATGGAAAAACCTACAAGGGAAAAGAACTCTACGATGTGCTGGAGACGTATGTGCGCCGTGCGTTTTTCTCAGTAGATGAGGAGGAAAAGAGAAAAGGCCGGGATATCATGTGGTACATCTGGGCAGCTCCCAATTCACCACTCTTCGGAAAAGATAAAATGACTACGTTTGAGCGCTATTTTATTGCAGATAAGACCACGCATAAAGAGAATAAAAATGCGTACTATCATCTTCTGGAAAATGAAGAGGTGGTGGACAATTTGCTCCGGGAATTTGGACTGGACCCGGAAAAAGGCCATATCATTAACGGCCATGTTCCGGTTCATCAGAGTGAAGGCGAAAGTC
>CAVEKJ010000335.1:0-1132 GCA_963616205.1 Prevotella sp. | reverse complement strand
GTTCTTGTCATTGACGGTGGTTTTTCCAGACCATATCAGAAGGTTACAGGAATTGCCGGTTATACACTGGTTTATAACTCGTATGGACTGATCCTGTCTGCCCACGAGCCTTTTACTTCCGCGGAAGAAGCGGTAGCCAAGGAACAGGATATCGTTTCCAACCGTGTGGCAGTTCATTACAATAATAAGCGAACACTGGTGGGAGATACCGATACAGGAGCTGCACTGAAGGAAAGGATCAGCGAACTGATCCAGCTTCTGGAAGCTTACAGAAAAGGTATCATCAAAGAGAAAAAATAAACAGAATTTAAGGAATACAAGAAGATTTTCCTGTATGCTATAGTGAACAGAGGTGATGCAGATGAGAAAAAATAAAAGAAGAAAACAAAAGCTGAGAATAGCGTTGATCCTGCTGATCGTTCTGTTCATCCTGGCAGGACTGGGAGGAATGTTGTATGTTTCTCACAAGAATAAAGTGGAAAAAGAGCAGCGAAAAGAAGCGGCGATGGCAGCTCTGGACAGCATTCCGGAAATAACTGCAACACCGGCAGTAACCGCAACGCCGGTGCCGACCGCAACACCGACACCGTCACTGACACCGGTACCGACCATCCTTCCGGCATTTGACCCGGAAAATTATCAGGGGGTCTGGTACAGTGAGGACGGGCTGACAACGATCAACATTTATGATATCAGTCTGAAATCGGTTTCCTTTACCTATAGGAGGGTGAACGGAAGAAATTATTCACTGACAGCGGAAGCAGACGTAACTGCAGAAGTAGCAGGAAATGCCACACAGTTCCGCTTTAAAGATTCCGAGGGAAATAAGGCAAAAGGTGAGTTCGTTTTTGATAAAAGCGGTGAACTCTATGTGAAAGTAAAGACATATGAGAGGGGCGACGGATCCCTGACCTATCCCAAAACAGAGTCTATTATGATCCGGCAGGAGCCATCTCTGGAATCATCCGACACATCTTCTGAAGGATCGGACGAAAATTCAGAAAATGCTTCCTATAACGAAAGTAATGAAAACACGGAAAGTTCCTATGAAGAGGAAGCGTACAGCGAAAACATTGAAAACTCCTCCGGCGAAGATACCGGAGAAGAAGAAACATATTATACAGAGTGACCA
>CAVEKJ010000334.1:0-2773 GCA_963616205.1 Prevotella sp. | reverse complement strand
ACTGTGCTTGGCGGACGTAAAGGTGGTATGCCGGAAATGGTATTTGAATATATCCTGAAGAAAAACGGCATCGACCCACAGAAGGATCTGACCATTGATCAGAGCATCGACTTCGGTTCCACGGCAGCAGCTTTTACAGGGGATGATTCTGCAGCGTATACGGTAGAGTTCGAGCCATCTGCTACGATCCTGGAAAAAGAAGGCGCAGGGTATGTAGTGGCATCTCTTGGGGAAGCATCGGGGTATGTGCCTTACACATCTTACAGTGCCAAAACAAGTTATATGAAAGAAAATCCGGAGATCATCCAGAAATTTACAAATGCGCTTCAGAAAGGAATGGATTATGTGCAGAGCCATACTCCGGAGGAAATTGCAGAAGTGATCGCTCCACAGTTTCAGGAAACAGATCTTGAAACGATCACCACCATTGTGAAGCGCTACTACGATCAGGATACCTGGAAAGAAAACCTGATCTTTGAGAAAGAAAGTTTTGAACTTCTGCAGGATATTCTGGAAGATGCGGGAGAACTGAATGCGCGGGCAGAGTATGAAGAACTGGTGCAGACGGAATATGCAAAGAACGCAGTAAAAGAAAAATGATAAAAAGCAGAAGATCACATAGAAAAACGTCCGGTTGACAGAAACATTTGCCACGATTTATACTAAAAAAAGATTGCTAAAAATACAGATGAGGAGCAGGTGAGATGTTATATTTTGTAAACGACTACTGTGAAGGTGCCCACCCGGCAATCCTTCAGAAACTGGTAGAGACCAATATGGAGAAACTTTCCGGATACGGCACAGATAAATACTGCGATTCTGCCAAAGAAAAGATCCGCAAAGCCTGCGGCTGCCCGGATGCAGAGGTGTTTTTCCTGGTGGGAGGAACCCAGACCAATGCCACGATCATCGGCTCTGTCCTGAACCGTTATGAGGGAGTTCTTGCGGCACAGACTGGCCATGTAGGCTGTCACGAAGCGGGCGCTATTGAATATACAGGTCACAAGGTGCTGACACTTCCAGAAGAAAATGGAAAGATCAGTGCCAGGAGCATAACGGACTATATGGAAACCTTTTACGGAGATGCAAACCATGAGCACATGGTATTTCCTGGAATGGTCTATATTTCCCATCCGACAGAGTATGGAACACTTTATACGAAGAAAGAACTGGAAGAAATTTCCGTGGCATGCCATAAATATGATCTTCCGCTGTTCCTGGACGGAGCAAGACTTGGCTACGGCCTGGTAAGTCCGGAGAGCGATGTGACACTGGAAGATATCGCAAAATACACAGACGTATTCTATATCGGTGGTACCAAGGTAGGCGCACTCTGCGGAGAGGCAGTCGTCTTTACGAAAAAAGCTCCGAAGCACTTCATGACCATGGTAAAACAGCAGGGAGCTCTTCTGGCAAAAGGCCGTCTTCTTGGCATTCAGTTTGATACCCTGTTTACCGATGATCTGTATACAAAGATCAGCAAAAACGCCATTGAGACAGCCATGAAACTGAAAAAAGCGCTCCAGGAAAAAGGCTATCACCTGTATCTGGATTCCCATACAAATCAGCAGTTTGTTGTCCTGGAAAATAAAAAGAAAGAAGAACTGGGCAAAAAAGTACAGTTTGATTTCTGGGAGAAATATGACGAAGATCATACCGTGATCCGTTTTGCCACAAGCTGGGGAACGAAGATGGAAGACATTGATGCGCTGATCGAGTTGTTGTAAAAAAATAAGGCTCGCCATTTGGCAGGCCTTATTTTTTTATAAACGTTTGCCTTTCTCGGCAGCTGCGGTAAGCGCTTCAAACACAGCACTGCGGAAGCCGTTTTTTTCCAGGGTACGAACTCCCTCAATGGTAGTTCCTGCCGGTGAGCAGACCATATCTTTCAGGTCTCCCGGATGACGTCCGGTTTCCAGGACCATCTTTGCACTGCCAAGAACAGTCTGAGAAGCAAACTTGTAAGCCTGTTTCCGGGGCATTCCCTGGCTGACAGCGGCATCGGCCATAGCTTCGATGAACATAAACACATAAGCCGGTGCACAGCCACCTACAGCGCCGGCAGCGTCCATCAGACGTTCCGGGATCACTTCCGTACATCCGAAGCTGTCCGTGATCTTAAGGATTTCATCCAGTTCTTCAGCAGAAATCCGTTCATTGGCACATACCGCAGTCATTCCCTCACCAACCTGTGCAGGAGTGTTAGGCATGAAACGGACAACTTTCAGAGGAAGACCGGATTTTTCTTCCAGCCATGCAAGGGTTTTGCCTGGGGCAATTCCGATAATGGTATGATCTGGGGTAAGGCTGCCTTTGACTTCATCCAGGACTTCCTCGTAGAACTGAGGTTTTACTGCGAGTACAATAGTCTTGGTAGATCTGACCACTTCATTATTATCCAGAGTGGTGACAACACCGAGATTTTTTTCACTGCGGGCTTTTCCCTCAGGGGTAAGATTGGAAACAATGATCTCATCTTTTGAAAAAATCCCCTGACGGAGAATGCCGTCGATCATGGCAGAACCCATATTTCCACATCCGATAAATCCGATCTTCATGATAAAAGTCCTCCTTGGAATGATGATTTTTTATAAAAAAAGACACGCTTACCTGCGTGCCCTCTTTGGCAATGAAAGCAGATAACGGGAGTCGAACCCGCCTCCTCAGCTTGGGAAGCTGATGTTCTACCGATGAACTATATCTGCCTACATTCCTAATTATAGCACTGTAGATAAGAAATTCAAGAGAGATTCTTACGTATCGTAAACTACCA
>CAVEKJ010000333.1:0-2775 GCA_963616205.1 Prevotella sp. | reverse complement strand
CACCGTGGGGAGATTTTTATCCATGTCACCAGTTTGTCGGTGAGGAGCAGTACCTTATGGGTAATGTAGACGAGGGAATCACAAAACCTGAGATCGTAAAAAATTTCGGAAGATGTAACGTCTACACCAAACCGGACTGTAAAGACTGTTTTGCCAGATTTTACTGCAGCGGCGGCTGTGCGGCAAACGGCTATCATTTCGGCGGAGATATCCGGGGGAATTATAAGATCGGATGCGAGCTCCAGAGGAAGCGTGTGGAGTGCGCTATCATGATAAAATCCGCTTTGGCGGAATAAGAGAGGAAAAAGAAAATGAAGAAAAGTAGAGGAATTGCAGTGCTGCTTCTGACGGCGATCGTCACAGTATTCTTCTGCTATGTGGCTGCGGTAGGCATTGGCCCTACAGGAACAGGTTCGGCTAAGAACATCAACACCGGACTTGATCTTGCCGGCGGTGTCAGCATCACATACCAGGCTAAGGACAGCAACCCGAGCAAGGAAGACATGTCCGATACTGTTTACAAGATGCAGCAGCGTGTTTCTCAGTACAGTACTGAGGCACAGGCGTATCAGGAAGGTTCCAACCGTATCACCATTGAGATTCCGGGAGTATCAGACGCGAATGCGATCCTGGAAGAACTTGGAAAACCAGGTTCTCTGTATTTCATTGATCAGACAGATGCAGACGGAAACCAGAACTTTACAACAGGAAACAGTGAGAGTGGATATGTCCTTGCAAGAAGCATTGAGGATATCCAGAAGGCCGGTTCTGTTGTACTGGAAGGTACAGACGTTGCAGATGCTGAGGGAGGTGCTTATCAGGATTCATCCACAAGCTCTCAGAAATACGCAGTCAGCCTGACTCTTACAAAAGAGGGAAAAACCAAATTCGCGGAAGCTACCAAGGCAAATGTAGGCAAGCAGATCGCGATCGTATATGACGATCAGGTTTTAAGTGCTCCGAATGTAAATGAGGAGATCTCTGGCGGAAAAGCACAGATCACCGGAATGTCCAGCACAGAAGAGGCACAGAACCTTGCGTCTTACATAAGGATCGGTTCCTTAAGCCTTGAGCTTACAGAGCTTCGTTCCAGCGTAGTTGCTGCACAGCTGGGGGAGGAAGCGATCGCAACAAGCGTGAAAGCCGGAGCAATCGGTCTTGTGATCGTTATGCTGATCATGATCATCGCATACCGAATCCCTGGCCTGGTTGCATCTGTTGCACTGGTTCTTTATACAACTTTAATGCTGATCACACTGAATGCCTTTGATATCACCCTTACGCTTCCGGGTATTGCAGGTATCATCCTGGGCATTGGTATGGCGGTGGATGCCAACGTTATCATCTACGCCAGAATAAAAGAAGAGATCGCAGCGGGGCTTTCGGTCCATGGGGCGATCAAGAGCGGATTCAGCAAAGCATTTTCTGCTATCTTTGATGGTAATATTACAACCCTGATCGCAGCCTGCGTGCTGATGTGGCTTGGATCTGGTACGGTTAAGGGATTTGCCTACACACTGGCAATGGGTATCGTGATCTCCATGTTCACAGCACTGGTCGTATCAAGATTTGTTATTAACGCAGTATATGCAGTTGGTGTCCGTGATCCGAAATTCTATGGCGTTGCCAAAGAACGCAAAGCTGTGGATTTCGTTGGAAAGAGAAAAATCTTCTTTACCATTTCCATTATCCTGATCCTCTGCGGACCTGTGGGAATGCTGATCCACAGCAATGTGATCGGTGATAAAGCCATGAATTACAGTCTGGAGTTCTCCGGCGGTACTTCTACCAATGTAACTTTCAACAAAGAGATGGATATCAAGGAGATCGACTCCGAGGTAACACCGGTCGTTGAAGAAGTAACAGGAGATAAGAACGTACAGCCGACCAAAGTTCAGGGAACCAATCAGGTAGTGATCAAAACACGTTCTCTGGATCTTAGCGAGCGTGAAGCACTGAACAAGGCGCTGGAAGAAAACTTTGATGTAGATACAAGCCTGATCACATCTGAGAATATTTCCGCTACCGTCAGCAATGAGATGAGAAGAGATGCTATCGTAGCCGTTATCGTAGCTGCGATCTTTATGCTTCTTTACATCTGGTTCCGTTTCAAGGATATCCGCTTTGCAAGCAGTGCGGTACTTGCACTTCTTCATGATGTCCTGGTCGTACTTGCGTTTTATGTTATTTCTAGAACATCTGTGGGAAATACATTTATCGCATGTATGCTGACGATCGTAGGTTATTCCATCAATGCTACCATCGTCATTTTCGACCGTATCCGTGAGAATATGAAGGGAAGAAAGAAGGTAGCGGACGACAAGCTGAAAGAGATCGTAAATACAAGTGTCACAGAGACTCTTACACGAAGCATTTACACATCCCTTACAACTTTCGTTATGGTTGCAATTCTTTATGTGATGGGTGTTTCCTCTATTAAAGAATTCGCGGCACCTCTGATGGTAGGTATCATCGGCGGAGCATATTCTTCTGTATGCATCACAGGTGCACTGTGGTACACCATGAAGACTTTTGGAAAAAACCGCGTTGCCGCACCGGCAGTTGCAGCAGCATCCGTTCAGACTTCTGGTGAGAAATCTGAGAAAAAGGTAAAACAGCCATCCGGACAGCCGGTAGCAGTGCAGCAGCCAAAGAAAAAAAACCGTAAAAGAGTTGCCGAGCGCCTTGCAGCGCAGGAAGCAGCAAAACAGCAGAGCGATGAAAACAAATCAGAATAAATTTTAGTTTTGCAAGATAAAACGTCCTGTACCAGGA
>CAVEKJ010000332.1:0-2780 GCA_963616205.1 Prevotella sp. | reverse complement strand
GATGCGGGAACCATCGAATTTCTTCTGGAACCGGACGGAAAATTCTGGTTTATGGAAATGAATACAAGGATCCAGGTAGAGCATCCGGTGACAGAGTGGGTGACAGGAATCGATCTTGTAAAAGAGCAGCTGAAGATCGCGTCCGGAATGCCTCTTGAGATTTCACAGAGTGATGTCCGGATTATGGGACACGCAATTGAATGCAGGATCAATGCTGAAAATCCTCAGAAAAATTTCCGGCCTTCCCCGGGAACCATCCAGGGAGCACATTTTCCGGGAGGAAACGGGATCCGTGTGGATACCTGTGTGTACAACGGATGCAAGATCCCGCCGTACTACGATTCCATGCTTGCCAAGCTGATCGTCCATGCAGATAGCCGTAAGGAAGCTATTGCAAAAATGCAGAGTGCCCTGGGAGAAGTGATCATTGACGGAATCGATACAAACATCGACTATCAGTATGAAATTTTGAAAAATGAGGATTATCAGTCCGGAAACTTTGACACCGGCTTTCTGGCCAGTCATACCATTGCGGGAGTGAAGATCAATGAGAATTAAGCATATGTTCAAAAAAACAGTCCGGGATATCCGTGGCGAAGAGCAGGAAAATACGCCAGAGGTGCCGGATAATCTGATGCGCAAATGCAACGCCTGCAAAGCGGCAGTTTTTGTAGATGAAGTAAAACAGAATCATTACATCTGTCCGCACTGCGGAAATTATTTCCACGTACCTGCTTACCGGCGGATCAAAATGATCGCAGACAGAAAAAGCTTCGTAGAGTGGGATGCGCATATGGAAGAACGGAATCCTCTTCAGTACAAAGGCTATGAAGAAAAGCTTCGAGCTCTCCGCGAAAAGACAGGACTGGATGAGGCTGTGGTTACCGGTAAGTGTACCATAAAAGGGACACCGGTAGCCCTCGGTGTCTGTGACTGCCGGTTCATGATGTCCAGTATGGGAGAAATCGTCGGGGAAAAGATCACCCGTGTTTTTGAGCGTGCCACAGAAGAACAGCTTCCTGTAATCCTCTACATCTGTTCCGGTGGTGCCAGAATGCAGGAAGGTCTGGTCTCCCTGATGCAGATGGCAAAAACCAGCATGGCGATCCGGAAACACAGCGATGCGGGACTTCTCTATGTGCCGGTTCTCACAGACCCGACTACAGGTGGTGTGACTGCAAGTTTTGCCATGCTTGGGGATATCATCCTGGCAGAGCCAAAAGCACTGATCGGCTTTGCAGGCCCCAGAGTGATCGAGCAGACCATCGGACAGAAACTTCCCAAGGGCTTCCAGAGAGCGGAGTTTCTTTTGGAACATGGATTTGTGGATAAGATCGTGGAGCGTGAGGAACAGAGGCTGGTGCTGGCAGATATTCTGAGTTTACATCAGAATAAAGTCATAAATAATATCCTAAATAATGTACAGTCCAATAACATGGACATTGAAACCAAGCGTGAATCTGACAACGCGGAATCAATGGGAACTACTGTAAAAGATGAATGGGAATCAAAGAAGGCGGTTGCTGACAGATTCAATATATCTGGCATAAATGAACATGGTAAGAATAAGGCAGATACAGTGGACAGAGATACCCAGAATACAATTTGGCCGGAATTCATCCCATCCAGAGATTACACCCCCTGGGAGCACGTCCAGCTTGCCAGAGCCAAAACACGTCCCACCGGAAAAGACTACATCGAAGCGCTGTTTGATGATTTCATGGAATTTCACGGCGACCGACACTGTGGTGATGACGCTGCAGTGATCGGCGGTGTGGCATTTTTCCACGGACAGCCGGTGACGGTTCTCGCACAGGAAAAAGGGGAAGGCACCAAAGGGAACATTGCCCGGAATTTCGGCATGGTTTCCCCGGAAGGCTACTGGAAATCCCTCCGCCTGATGCAGCAGGCGGAGAAGTTTCACAGACCGGTGATCTGTCTTGTGGATACTCCAGGTGCCTTCTGCGGACTGGAAGCAGAAGAACGCGGCCAGGGAGAAGCCATTGCAAAAAATCTCTACACACTGGCAGGACTTACTGTCCCGGTACTTTCCATTGTCATCGGAGAGGGAGGAAGCGGAGGGGCCCTTGCCTTTGCCGTAGCCGATGAAGTATGGATGCTGGAGCACTCCGTTTATTCCATCTTGTCTCCGGAAGGCTTTGCCTCCATTCTCTGGAAGGACAGCAAAAAAGCGAAAGAAGCTGCCGCAGTGATGAAACTTACCGCCGCAGATCTCTATGAGATGGGAATGATTGAGCACGTGATCCCGGAGACAGAACCTGTAAACCGTGAGAATATGACAGAAGCAACCGGGTATCTGGAAAGCGGAATTGAGGATTTTCTTGAGAAATATGGTGAGACAGAGTCAGAGAAGCTTCTGGAACAGCGTTATGAACGTTTCCGGAAAATGTAGAAATCATAAACATTTTGATTTTTTATCCGGTAAAGAAAAATGTATTAACCAAAGTAAAAATCCAGTGGAAAAAATCCCATATTTATGTTACGATGGCTTCATAATGAGAGAACCGGAGAGACTTTTTGACTCCGGAGAAACAGGAGTGGGGTAGAGTGGACAATCGGGAAGTTATCAATGACGTGCTGGTGAATCTGTTCAATGAGATCCTCCGGCTGGAGGAAGAAGCCATCATCACAGATAAATATAAAGATATTTCCAACAACGATATGCACATTATCGAGGCAGTAGGCCTGGGAGGGGGAAATATGTCTTCCATCGCGGCCAAGCTGAAGATCACCGTAGGCTCCCTCACATCATCCATGAA
>CAVEKJ010000331.1:0-2786 GCA_963616205.1 Prevotella sp. | reverse complement strand
TATTATGTTAAGGCGATATGAGTTGACCGATGATGAATGGAACCGCATTGTGAATCTACTTCCCCCGGAAAACACAGGCAAGCGGGGACGTCCACGAAAATGTAATCGTACTATCTTAAATGGAATGGTTTGGATCGCACGCAGCGGTGCACCTTGGCGTGACCTTCCGGAATATTACGGACCATGGGAAACCGTTTACAGCCGCTTTCGTAAATGGATTGAAGACGGTATATGGATAACATTTTCCGGATTTTAAGTCTGGATGCAGAATTTGAAGAGCTTTCTATGGATGCGTCCATCGTCCAGGCACATCAGCATAGTGCCGGAGCTAAAGCTTAATGATGCCTTACAGGAGATGTCTCTTGATGGAACGATCGGACGTCTGGAAAATAAGTGGATCACGGAATTTACCAGAAATACATCTCTGACTTATGTAGTTCAGCATAACCTGGCTTTTTATATCACCTTTGCAGTGGCTGTGATAATCTTTCTGGTTATTATCATTGCTTTTCGGATCGCATACGATTATCAGGATAAATATATCCGCACATTGCTGGAATATCAGGAGAAACTGAAACAATCCAATGAAGAGACAAAACGGGCGAACAGGGCCAAGAGTGATTTTCTTTCCCACATGTCTCATGATATCCGGACGCCGATCAATGGGATTATGGGGATGACGGAGATCGAGAAGATCCATGCGATGGTGGATGTACAGGCCAGAGATAAACAGCTGGATTTCCGTATCCATATGAAAAACATAGAACACAGGTATCTGCTGGGCAGTCCGGTACATTTGCGAAGGATCATTTTGAATCTGATCAGCAATGCATTGCGCTATAACAGACCAGGAGGCTCTATTGATTTTTATGTCAGCGAACGGAACAGCAATGGCGAATATACGTTTTTGGAACTGAAAGTAGAAGATACCGGAATCGGAATGAGTCAGGAATTTCTGGAAAAAAGCCTGTATAAACCTTTTACCCAGGAAGATGACAGTGTGAGAACAGAATATCATGGAACAGGCCTGGGAATGTCCATTGTAAAAGAGCTGGTAGCAAGTATGAAAGGATCCATACAGGCAGAAAGCCAACCAGGTGTTGGTACAGTATTTACCGTAACTTTACCGCTTAAGATCAACAGAGATATGTCTGAAAAAAGTATCACCAGGAAAGCAGATCCGGATATTTCCGATATGAAGATCCTGGTAGCTGAGGATAATCAGCTGAATATGGAGATCGTTCTTTTTATGCCGGAATCAGCAGGTGCATCTGTAACAGCGGTACAAAACGGGCAAGAAGCGGTGGAGAAGTTTGAGTCTTCGGCAGAAGGAACATATGACCTGATCCTGCTGGATATCATGATGCCGGTTATGGATGGTCTGAAAGCAACAGAAAAAATCCGCACCTTAACCAGGAAGGGCGCAAAGTCGATACCGATCATTGCCATGACAGCAAATGCATTTGAAGAAGATCGCAGAAAAACAAAAGAGGCAGGTATGAATGGTCATCTGACGAAACCGATCAACAGTGATAAGCTTTTGGAGCTACTGTCACAGTATAAAAAATAAGATAGGAAAAAACATATGAAGAATACAGTAGTGATCTTTCATGCCGGTATCGGTGCGCTGACTCTTGGTTTTCAAAATGCCGGTTATGAGATTTTGAAAGCATATGAGCCGGACAGGAAAGTGGCAGAGGTCTATCAGGAAAATCTAAATCAAAATGTAACTACGTGCAGTCTTTTTTCCATAGATCCTGCATTAGTTCCGGATGGTGATGTCTGGGCTTTTGACCTGACACAGTCGAAAGCGGAAGAAGTGTTTTGTAGTTTGGGCCTGGTGCAAAGAAGACGGTCGCCAGTCATTCTTTTTGTTATGAAAAAGCAATTATGGAAGGGAATCATAAAAGAGCACATTTTTCAGCTGCATGAATACGGATACCATATCACGCATAAAAATATCCAGAGTTCGGAGGTTACTGCCTTTCCGCTGCGGGAAGAATTCGTATATGTTGTGGCAAAAAGAGTGAATACTTCGGATATGATCCTGCCGGCACAATTACATAAGAACAGTATTCTGCTGGATGGCTGGGCGGAAATGAATCCACAGGATCCCTGGTATTACAGGATCAATTTTGAAAAAGAGAAGATCGATGCTTCACATGCCGGCGACAGTGTTCTGTGCTGGGAAAAAGACAGTTACCGGGAATCCGGGCAGGTTCGCCTGAATCTGATAAAAATGCCGCTGATCCGTATCCATGGCATCTATCATAAGATCACACACAAAGAAATAGCCAGGTTAAAGGGATTCCCGGAAGATTTTCCACGTTCTGTGCCAAACAAAAGCCGGATGTACAGAAGTCTGGTATATGCGCCGAACATAAAAGTGACAGAACAGGTTGTTCAAAATCTCTGCACGGAACCATATATGACATCAGAAGGTAATGGGGAGATGAAAAACTGGGAAAATACGGCCCGTTTTAAGCAACTTTTTGAAGAATTCCTTACATATAAAGGGGTTTCTTTCCAAAGCGATGAGAAGTGGGATTTTATGACCAGAATGTACAGTGATTCCAAAGAAATCGCTACACTTAACAGGCTGCAGAGTTATAGCCGTCTGGCTGGAAAAGCAGTGTCGGATCAGAAAAAGGATCTGCCATTACAGAATATCTGTGTAGTGGCGAATCTGGTCTCTGATGAGATCAAGAGAAAGTACGAAGAGGCGAAGCTGGGGTATGTCTGGGACATCCGAAATGTGCTGTGGCTCTTTGCGGACTATCCGGAAC
>CAVEKJ010000330.1:0-2787 GCA_963616205.1 Prevotella sp. | reverse complement strand
TTTCATGGACAAGTATACCATATACCGCTATAATAAGGAAGAGAAAAATGATAAAAAAATATCAAAAAGTGCACAAAAACAAGGCGTATATTTTATGGATTATGTAAGAATATCTATAGATTTTGAGCATAAAAATCCCGGAAGCAACAAAGCTGTTGTTCCGGGAAACGCAAATTAATGAGTTATCATTTTCATTAAGTTTACAATACGGTCAAATTTTGCCACTTCAGCTGGACTTTTTCCCATTTTCAGAACTTCTATGATCGTGGATATTTCGTTGGAGCTGAAATTTAATCCCGCATTTTTGCCCTGAGAAGCAGCGCCCATGATAAAGGGAAGAAGTTCGGAGGGGCTTTTTCCCAGCCCCTGGTCTGCCAGTCCCTGTAGCATGGAAAGTTTCTGTGGATCCATTCCGGCTAATTTGGGATTGTTTTTCCAGTCATCACTCATAGATTTTCACCTCCTGACGGTTCCTCGTTCATGATCTGGATCATCTGGACCGCGGCCATAAGACTGGTAATGTGATCAATCTGACGACGTTTTTCCCCACCACAGTATTTGCGGATATCCTGCAGCATTTCCAGCGGATCTGTGCCGGAAAAACCAGCAGCCTGGAGATCAGAAGATCTTCTGTTACTTCGAAAAAGAGACATGGTATTCAGAAGCTCCTGCGTTTTTGTGTACATGGATAAAAACCGCTGCCCGGAAGAAGGCAGATAAGGGATCATGGCTTTCAGCATTTGATTTTGGTCGTTTTCCACCATTTCATCCAGAGCAGTTCGTAGGATAGGTTCCTGTTCCATAAAAAAATCCTTTTTCCTGAAATCTATGAATTTTCAGGGAGAAATATGACAGAAACATTCCTGTGCCATATTATATATAGAAGAAATTTTTCTGAGGAATCATGGTTTATGGAATCTGAAAAAAAGCAGAAACTTGTCATTGATGGAAATGCCTTTTATGAAATAGATCTCAAATGTCTGGAAGAAAAAAGAAAGAAGCAGGAGGAAGCTAAAAAACGGCAGCAAAAAAGGCAGAGGAAATAACCTCTGCCTTTTTCAGAAGGATCAGCAGCAATTGTTACAGCCACAGCCATTATTTCCGCAACAGAGCAGAAGAAGGATGATGATCCAGCAGCTGTCATTACAACCACCATTGTTACAGCCACAGCCATTATTTCCGCAGCAGCACATCAGGCAGATGATCCAGAGGATGCAGGAGCAGCTGTTTCCGCCGTTTCCAAACAGGGAAGTTCCCCATCCGTTGTTGCAGCCACAGTTATTGTTACATCCGCAGCCATTGTTATTGCAGCCGGAATCACAGCCACATCCGCAATCATTGCATCCACAATTTGTAGCAGCTAAGTCACTCATCGATAAGTCCTCCAGCAAATTTTATTTACACTTCATCATATGGCAGGAACCTGTCCACGGTTACAAAAAAGTTGACAGTATTTATTCATTACGATATAATAAACAAAATGTAACATTTTTGTAATTTTTGAGACAGAACAGATTTTATGTCTAAAACAGGAAATGGGGAAAATTATGAAGAGTTTCAGAACAGACAAATGGCTGAAAGGTCTGATGCTTGCCATGCTGCTGATCGCAGGATGCACATTCTTTTCGGCTTCAGCAAAAGATGTACAGGCAGCCACTGCCGGTTTTAAGACCATCGATGGAAAAACATACTACATAAAGAGCGACGGAAGCAAGCAGAAAGGCTGGCTGGCCCTGGGAGGATACAAGTATTATTTTAATACGAAGACCGGTGTACAGGTTAAAGGCTGGATGAAGGTCAACGGCAAATATACCTATTATTTTACAAAAGGCAAAGGTGTTATGGCCACTGGCTGGATGACAGATTCCAAAGGCCGCAAACGCTATTTCAATCCCAAAACAGGAAAGCTGACCACCGGATGGGTGAATTGCAGCGAGGGAAGGAAACGTTATTTTACAAGCGGTGAAGGTGTCATGGTAACCGGCTGGATCACCAACAGCAAGGGACAGAAGCGCTATTTCCATAAAACTTCCGGTTATATGGCAACCAAATGGGTAAAAAATAACTCTAAGAATATCAGTTATTATTTTGCAACCAGTACTGGTTATATGTATACTGGCCTGAAAACCATTGATCAGAAGAATTATTATTTTAAATCCAACGGTGTCATGGCTGTAAGTACTTCCGTGACAGTAAATGGCATTACATATTCTATCGCAGCAAATGGAGTGGCCACTGCGAAGACTACCAAACCTAATGTAAATGTCAGCAATGGAAATGTCAAAGTTTACGATACCAAAAACAGCAGATATTACACCATGGTTAAAGAATATAAAAGCCATCCGGGAATTGCCAATGGCAAGACGACCGATGAAGCACTGTTGGCCGCGCTTTGTGAATCAGAGGCAGGAGATCAGGGTAAGATCGGAATGGAAGCGGTAGCACTTTGCGTTCTGAACCGTACGATCAAATCAGATAAAGAATTTCCGTCTACGATCCGCGGTGTGATCTATGAGAATATCGGAAGTAGTACAACTCCGCAGTATTCCGTAGTACGCGATGGTGCTCTTCTCAAACGTCTCAATGGTCAGTTTGAAAACCGTACACTTGCTTATCAGGCTGCAAGAGAGGCAATGACGATTTTTAATAATCATGTTACCTCAGGAAAAGCCAGAACACTTAGCGGATTTAAACAGAAAGATTTTAATTATATGTATTTCATGATGACCAGCTATTTCTGGAGACAGAACCTGAATTTCAGCAAAGTGAAATACGAAACTTATAAAG
>CAVEKJ010000329.1:446-2789 GCA_963616205.1 Prevotella sp. | reverse complement strand
GTTTCATATACTGGTTGGCATAGGCCAGCAGTACGGAAAGGCCGCCGACAGTCAGATGGCCGCCAGGGATCAGGAATGCGCCTACAAGAGCCACACCTGCATAGATGATGTTGTTGACACATCGTGTGGACGGGTTGGTAAGACTGCTGTAAAAAACAGCCTTCTGGCTGGCATCCCGAAGCTCTTCATTGATCACTGCAAAACGCTGGGAAGAGCGATCTTCATAACCAAATGCCTGAACTACTTTCTGGTTTCCGATCATTTCCTCGATCAGTGCGGTCTGACGTCCACGGGCATCACTCTGTGCACGGAACATCTGGAAAGAATGAGAGGAGATGAATTTTGCCACAAAAAAGCTTACCGGGGTCAGGACAATGACCATCAGTGTGATCCACACATTTTTGGAAAACATGAAGATCAGAGTTCCGATGATGGTGATGATACCGGAAAACAGCTGGGTAAATCCAAGGAGCATACCATCGGAAAGAATATCCGTATCCGCAATGACACGGCTGATGATATCACCGGTGCTGTGTCCGTCCAGGTAGGACAGCGGAAGCTTCTGGATATGTCGGATGGATTTTGCACGGATATCCTGTACCGTGCGGTAGGTCATACGGTTGTTGATGATACTCATAACCCAGGTTGCAATGCCGGAAAGTACGATCATCACCAGGATACGGGAAAGATAAAATCCCATTCTGGAAAAATTAACTTCATGGGCAGCGACCACTTCATCAATGGCATATCCGAAAAGTACAGGAACATACAGCTGCAAGATCACAGTGACTGCAGCAAGCATCACGCTTAATACAAGAAGAAAACGATATTTTCCAATGAAGCGGAGTACTTTGAAGAAGGTTGCCATGCTGTTTTTGTTTGTTTTTTCTGTTTTACTCATGCCAGAACCTCCTTTCCTGCAGTCTTTTCATATTTGATCCGTTCTTCCGGGAACTGTGAGAAAAAGATCTCACGGTATGTTTCGCAGGAAGCAACCAGTTCCTGATGGGTACCTTTTCCCGCAAGCTGGCCGTCGTCCAGTACCAGGATCAGATCTGCCTGGCGGATGCTGGCAGCTCTCTGGGATACCAGGAAGGTGGTAGTGTTTCCGCCAAGCTGGTGGAGAGATTTTCGAAGTGCCGCATCTGTGGCAAAGTCCAGGGCGCTGGCACTATCATCCAGGATCAGGATCTCAGGCTTTTTCACAAGGGCGCGGGCGATGGTAAGTCGCTGGCGCTGTCCGCCGGAAAGGTTCCGGCCGTTCTGTTCCAGTTTAAAATCCAGTTGTCCCTGTTTTTTCTCTACGATCTCGCGGGCCTGGGCAGTGGTAAGTGCTTCCCACATTTCCTCATCTGTGGCGTCCTCACGGCCCCAGCTTAAGTTCTCGCGGATGGTTCCCTGGAAAAGTGCTGCCTTCTGAGGAACTACGCCGATTTTTTCCCGAAGCTCTTTCTGAGAATAGGTCTGTACGTTCTGTCCGTCCAGGGTGACAGTTCCGGAACTTGCGTCATAAAAACGGGCGATCAGATCTACCAGAGTAGATTTACCGCTTCCGGTACCGCCGATGATTCCGATGGTTGAGCCTTTTTTTGCGGAAAAGCTGATGTCGGAAAGGCTGGGTGCGCCAGTTCCGGCATAGGAAAAGGTTACATGGTCAAAAGCAACGGCACAGTCACTGCTTCCGGCAGCAGCTGTGGAAGTTTTCTCTGGATAAGTCATGGTGGAATCTACTTTCAGGATTCCGGCAACACGGTCTGCACAGGCCATGGACTTGTTCAGAGTGATGATCAGGGAAGCAAGCTTGATCAGCTCCACGATCATCTGTGCCATGTAGTTATAAAGGGCAACCACTTCACCCTGCTGCATATTTCCAAGATTGACCTGTACACCTGCAGTCTGGATCAGGATGACGGTTGCAATGTTGATCAGCACATAAGTGGCCGGATTTAAAAGTGCGGAGATTTTTCCTACAAATTCATTCAGTTTTGTAAGAGCAAGGTTGCTTTCATCAAACTCTGCAACTGCATGTTCTTCTCGGCAGAATGCGCGGATCACACGGACACCGGTCAGGTTTTCTCTGGTGAGGCGTGTGACCGTATCCAGACGTCCCTGTACTTTTTTGAAAAGCGGAATGCTCAGGTACATGATCACAAAGACAACCAGAAACAGCACCGGGATCGCAACAACGAAGATCAGTGCACAGCGCACGTTGATGGTAAAGGCCATCACCATGGCACCAAGAACAATAAACGGGCTTCGAAGAAGAAGACGAAGTCCCATGTTTACACCGTTCTGTACCTGATTGACATCGTCGGTGAGACGGGTGATCAGTGTGTCGGTTCC
>CAVEKJ010000329.1:0-436 GCA_963616205.1 Prevotella sp. | reverse complement strand
CTTCTGTGGCAAAACCAACGCTGGCTTTTGCCGCAAAAAACTGGGCTGTAAAACTGACGATAAGGCCTGCCACAGCCATCAGTATCAGGATAAAAAATCTCTGTACAATGTAGCCATGGTCATTGCCTGCGATTCCTACATCAATGATCTGAGCAATGACGATAGGTACCAGCAGGTCAAACACAACCTCCAGAAACTTGAAAAAAGGAGCCAGAATGCTTTCTTTTTTGTAGTTTCGAAGATATTTTGCGAGTGTTCGCATTTCTTTTTCTTTCCTCCATTTCCTTTTTATTACAATAAACCTCTGTTATTATACTCCCTTCGGGATGATACGTATAATATTGTTTTTGATGTATTATAATATAAAATTTATATTGAAGATACAATGAAATTATGGGAAGATAAACGTAGTATCTGCAAAAGTGAAAAAATCATT
>CAVEKJ010000328.1:0-2803 GCA_963616205.1 Prevotella sp. | reverse complement strand
GTCGTATTCAACAGAGTACAGTTAATCATCTTCAGATTTTCAATATAACACAGTCCCTGCAGACTTTCTATGGTACAGTTGATAAATGTAAGATTTTTTGCATTCCAGCCCAGATACTCACCATGGATCACAGAATCATATACCGTAACATTTTCACTGTTCCAGAAAGCATCTTTTGACAGCATTCTGGCATTGTGGACTTCCATATTTTTTGCGCCATCAAATGCGTAATTTCCCACAAGCTGAAAATCATCAATCGTGATATTCGTACTATTCATGCCAAAATAATCTCCCCGTGCCTGTACATGTGCAAGTTTCACACCATCACAATTCCAGAAAGTCTCCGCCGCATTGGCAAGATACACATGATCAAGCTCCACATCATGACAATGCCTGAAATTCTTCGGCGCCTCGATCAACGTATCCTCGATCCGGATATGATCCGTATACCACACCCCCGACCGCGCCATCTCCAGCCAGGTACAATCCTTCACCTTTATATTTTTGCTGTACCAGAGCGGATATTTCCACTGAAAAGAACTGTTTTCCAGCACAATATCCCGACTCTCCTTAAGCGGAGACTCCCCGTCATTAAAGATTGTCTGTTCAATATGCAGATTCTTCCCATGAAACAAAGGCCGCTCCCCGGTAAGATATTCACCTTTCAGATCTTTATCTGTTTTTATATTCTCTACACTCATTTTATAACCTCTCTACATTCCTGTCATTCACACGTTACTTTTTATATTTTAACATCTAAACTTTACTTTAGGTCAAGTATCAATTGTTATTATCAGTATTATCGTATAAAATATAAAGTTTAATTCCGAAATGTAAGATTTGATGGCGTAACCAAAATTCTGAATATAACAGCTATCGAAAAACTGACAAAAAATCCAGCACACCTAAACAAAGCCAGCAACCTAAACCATTGCAGTCGTCCAGCGAAGCCATCAAACTAAACCCTTCCAGCCGTCCAGCAACGCCATCAAACTAAGCCCTTCCAGCCGTCCAGCAACGCCATCAAACTAAGCCCTTCCAGCCGTCCAGCAACGCCATCAAACTAAGCCCTTCCAGCCGTCCAGCAACGCCATCAAACTAAGCCCTTCCAGCCGTCCAGCAACGCCATCAAACTAAGCCCTTCCAGCCGTCCAGCAACGCCATCAAACTAAGCCCTTCCAGCCGTCCAGCGAAGCGCCCGACGGCCCACTACCTATCGTGTCACCACGCAACTTATCACCCTCAATAAACATACACTTCCACCCACCCCGTCACACATCCACTCTCCCTTCACAAAATCTGTACGGACGTATCACCGCCAGACAACCTTCCACCTCCAACGCACAGCCCCGGGCAGCGAAATGAATCTGCTGGCCTTTGCAGGAGCCGTAGTACTACTTGGCGCGCAGAAGACTGCGTTATTCAGAAAAATGCAGCTGTCTGAGCGCAGCGAGTTCTGCATTATTCTGAATGCTTTTAGCAGACTTCTGCACGCCTAGTAGCACTAGGCTCCGAAACAGCCGCAGATTCATTCCGCTGCCCGGGGCGTCCGTCAAACAAAAAAAAAGAAAAAATCCGCCGCACTCAACACGACAGATTTTTCCCCACCACTATCTTAACAATTCCCTTTCAATCCTCTCCCGTGCCTCCGGCGCCTGCCTATCCATCTTCTCCGGAAAACCAAACATCGAAACACAGGCGATATTATCACCACCAGCCTTCGGCGCATCCGCCCGAAGCTGTTTATTCGCAAAATCCATTTCTCTCAAAGTTTCAAAAATACCATCAAAATCCACATCACCTTCACCCATGGCCAGATGCTGATGTACCGTCACATCTGCTTTTCCACGGCCATTGAGCCACGGCGGATTCAAGATATACCGGCAGTCCATAGTCTGATTAAAGGTATCCGCAAACAGCACATGAGTCAGCTCATCTCCCGCATATTTCAGCATGGACCTCACATCCCCTTTCCCCTCATCATAGAAGAACCCATGAGGAGAAGAATACACATAACCAAGGTTCGGAGACCGGAAAGATTTTACCATATCACAGGTCTCATTATTCAGCTCACAGAAATCATAAGGATGAGACTGGATCTCCACACGGATGCCCTCACGCTCGATCAGTGGAAGAAGCTCCTCCATAGACTTAAACCACATGCCATTGCAGATCTCCTGCTGATTCGGATCACCGGAAAGCTCCGTATTGATAACCTTTACGCCCATATCCCCGGCGATCTGGATCATCCGTTTCCAGTTGGCAACTGCAAACTGCCTCTGTTCCTCTGTAGGCCCGGACCAGCGATACACCACGATAAAAGAAGAAATCTCCACGCCCGTTTCTCTTAATGCCTGTCTGTACTCCTGCTCGCACTCTTTGGAAAACAGCGGATGTTTATAGAACGGATTGATCCTCGGATGTGGGGACTGCTCGATATATTTATATCCCCAGTCCGCTACCTGATGGACCATACGGTTGATATCCATCTGTTTTGCAAGCACATCTACGTCAAATGCAATTTTCATTACACCTTTCCTCCTTTTTCCTTCTCTTTATTTCGGATATAATCCAGGATCAGACCGGCTGCGCCATCTGCTCCTGTTTTGGATACATTGATCACCATGTCGTAATAATGGGGATCGTCTCTTCGGATTCCGGTAAATTTTTCATAATATTCATTTCGGATCTGGTCACGTTTCTTCAGCTCGGTAAGAGACTGGCCTTTATAATATTCCCGGCCTTCTTTTTTCCGGTAATCATCATCTGCATATACGAAAAAGCTGTATGTATGAGGCTCGCC
>CAVEKJ010000327.1:0-2812 GCA_963616205.1 Prevotella sp. | reverse complement strand
GTAGGAAATGCTAGTGTTTTACTCCATTTTATTTGCTAAAATTACCTTGCAAATTAGTAAATGGTAAATAACCAGTCGTCTTGACAAAATAATGCCAGCCTTTGGGCTGGCACATAACTGGCGTTACCTTGTTTTGGTTTTTCGACAGCTATCAGGCAAATCTGGTGACCACGGCATGATCTTTTCAAGAGCGTTATCTGGAACGTTGTCCCAAGGATATTTCATAAGCTCTGTCAGAAGATATACAAAATACTGATATGGCTTCAGATTGTTTGCCTTTGCGGTTTCAGCAATGCTGTATAGTAGTGCACTGGCATTGGCACCTCTGACCGAATCGATGATGTGCCAGGAATGTTTGCCTACACAGAATGCCTTGATACTTCTCTCGGCATCATTATTATCAAGCGGAAGTTCCGGGTCATTAAGGAATGCCCTCAGGTAAGTTTCCTGATTGATGGAATAAGTGACCGCTTCCTTCAGATTTGTACTGCTGTTATTTTTCCGCTGTTGCTGTTTGATCCACGCAAAATAAGCATCCACAAGAGGTTTTACTGATAGTTGTCTGTTATCCAGTATCTCCTCTGCGGGTGATCCTTTATAAGAATTGTCAAGATGGTACATGGCATCTATCCGCTGCACAGCTTCCACAGCCACTTTTTGAGCCGGGGTTAATGCCACTCCTTTCCTGGCGGATTTGATGAGTACTGCAAACTTCCGTCTCGCATGTGCCCAGCATCCAGCCACCTTGATATCATCACTATGTTTTGCCAGTGTATGATAAGGCTGGTAGCCATCAGTGATCAGTGTACCTTTATAACCCTGTAGATAATCCCGGATCACAGTACCATTCCGGCTGCCAAGATACTCATACAGAAATACAGGATGCATATCTTTACCACCCGGTGAATGGAACACCCACATGTATTCCTTATTGTGCTGCGGCATGACAAATGGTGATTCATCGCAATGCACATGATGTGATCTCATGATCTCAGACCGCATCTTTCTGTGTACCGGCTCAAGGTAGTGCTCGTGGAGACGTATCATCCATCCTGCCATATCCTGCCGCGGGATATTAACATCGTTCCGCAGGAATTCCTCTGACAGCCGGTTGAGCGGCACGGCATTTACATACTTGGCATTAAATACTGCAGCAGCAAGCTCCGGTGTAAGGATACTGTGTGGAAGAAGACGGGCAGGGCTTTCCGCCCGCCTGATCCCGCCTTTATCACTATTAGCAGCATAAATCCGGATGTGGTGTTCCAACACCTTGAATCTGGCAGGAATGTACTGAAGTTCTGAATAGACTTCATCGTTAAGGCAGTGCCAGCCGTCTGGAAACTGTTCCCTGAGTTCTTCTTCAGAGCATTCGTGGGTCACAATTTCAACTTCTATTTCGCTGAGATTGAGCTGCCGCTTTCCTTTGGTCTTCTTCCGATGGATGACAACTGTTTCGATTTCCGGTTCTTCCGGAATGCCATTCCCAACCAGGGATTCGGCTTCATTAAGGATACACTGGTTTTCAAGGTCAAAGCTGAGCTGCCCCATGACCTGTGCATTTGTTTCGGAGTGTTTTCCAAAACGCTGCTGAGTCAGGACAGCCACCTGCTGTTTGAGGTCTTCCACCTGCCGGATCAGCAGCTCGTTTTGCTTTTGGATGATTGCCGATTGAGCCTGGACTGCCTGGTTTTGTTCCGATAAAAGGGTAAAACTTTCCCTCATCTGCAGGTACAGCATAACAATTGCATCCTTAGGGAGATTATTCAGTTCGTCCGTTGAAAATGTGCTTTTTCCCATGGGTTTATTATACCATATAGGAAACCCAAAAGCTGCATATTTCCGTTGATTTTTGGAGATTTTGGATAAATATTTTGTTGCCAATGTACATCTGTAAAACAGAGTTAATACAGCTCTGGTTTTACATTGGAGATGGCTTTTCTCTGATCAATGGAAAGTCCTTCCATCAGCCATCTGTATTGCTGATCCGTGAGAAGCCGGGCTTCCTGTTCACTGCGTGGCCATTGAAGTTTTCCTTCTGTAAACCGTTTGTAACAGAGCAGCCAGCCATCACCTTCATAAAGCAGCGCTTTCATGCGGTCACATTTTCGTCCACAGAAAAGAAATAAACTTCCGGGCTCTGTTGGGTCAAGACCGTAACAGCCGTTGACGATTGCAATCAGTCCATCGATCCCGCGTCTTAAATCGGTGTAGCCTGTGCAGATATATATGTGTGTATAGCCGGTTGCGTTATTGAGCATGCGACAGACACTCAAAAACCATCCTGAGCAGTTCTGGCGATATATTGGAATTGACGCGGATGTCAATACCGCCTTTGCTTATTGCCAGTTGAGGAACATCTGTTGTAACTGCTACCTGCTTTTGTCGGGATACCGATTCCCTGATTGTTGGTATAGTTTCAGGTATTTTCAGTTCCACCAGTTGAGGAGCTGATTCGAGAATTCTGGATTTGACCTTTCGAAGCCAGTAATAATACTGATTTCTGGAGAGTCCATGACTCTCACAGTAATCATCAACCGTCAATCCACTGGCACTCCGGTCTTGAATAATCTCAGTCCATTGCTGAATACGGATCTGAGTAGTAGCAGCTTTGGTGTCCATATGTAATATCCTCCTGATAATGTAGTGTAAAAAGTTGAAAAAGTTGAAAACTTTTCCATACATTATCTCAGTTTTTAAAGCTATTGCACAGATGACTGGTTATTTACCATTTACTCTTATGCAAAATTTTTTATAAGAAGTTGAGTGTAATCTAACATTATGGAAATAGAAAAAATTTTAGATAGTGTTATTT
>CAVEKJ010000326.1:0-2817 GCA_963616205.1 Prevotella sp. | reverse complement strand
GATGATGGATGCCGCATCATAGGTCTCCAGGATTCCCAGGGCACTGATCTCCTCAACCTGTGTGGTTCCGTAGATTGCCGGGAAAATGGACTCATGCGGATTACCCAGTACAAAACTGTCAATGCATTTGTCCTCGTATGTTGTTACAGCTGTGTCTACAGCAGCTTTAACCGCGCTTAAGTCTCCGGTGATAATTGCAATATATTTTCCCGGACATACTGTCTGCGCCTCCACGATCTCTACTTCAGATGTCTTAACCATGGCATCTGCTGCAGTGATACCAGCTGGTGTGGTTTTAAACTCAATCATTCCGATTGCTCTACTCATTTTGTGCACGTCCTTTCTAATTTCTTGCAATTACAACATGGCGGTCTGTCACTTCTGTAACTTTTCCGCTGATCGTTGCATGGATTCCGACACTTAATCCCTGTGCAGGCTGTGCGATCATCTGACCTTCTGTTACCATATCGCCTACATTTACGATTGCCTGTGCCGGTGCACCGATATGCTGGCTTAAGAGAACTTTTACCTTGGATACATTTACAAGATCCTCCTGAAGCGGTGCATCTTTGTCATATCTGGTAAGTCCCAGACGTGCCATCAGACGTTCCTCAGGAACCTTGCGGTATTCTCTTGACTCCTGTACCGGTTTTGGCTGAACACCCTGAGGTGGTCTGATGCCGGCCTTACGAAGTCCGCCCTTCATATCTGCAAGCAGTGTTCTCGGAGCCAGGCTCTGCGGACACGCATACATCTCGCAGACACCACAGGAGCTGCAGAATGCAGAATTGATATAAGGATTTACATTTCTGAAATCCTGATTGGATGCTGCCATCATGAACATTGCCGGATCGATCGGGTGTCCCAGATTATGTCTCGGGCAAAGGTCTGTACATGTGTGGCAGTGGCAGCAGATGGATGCTGCTCTCTTAAGATCTATAGAAGAAGTCCGCTGCTTCTTCATGACAATAACATGGTCCTTTGGAAGAACCAGGATTGCGTTCGTTGTTTTTGTAACCGGGTCAGAACCGTTTCCGATACGTCCCATCATCGGGCCGCCTACGAAATATACAGGATCTTTCACTGTTGTACCGCCAGCCTGAGCAACAACCTCGTCCAGTGTACATCCTAACGGAACTTTTACTGTGACAGGGTTCTCAACCTCAGCAACAACAGAAACATATTTGCTTGTTACCGGTTTCTTTTCTTCTACCGCGCGATATACATTGTAGAGTGTCTCTACATTGAATACGGCTACTCCCTGCTCGATCGGCAGTCCTCCTGGCCGTACCACGCGTCCGGTTGCCTCATAAATAAGAACAACCTCATCACCCATCGGATAAACCTCATCCAGAAGATGGATCTTAACCCTCGGGAATTCTTCGATATGCTGATTTAAAGCATTGATCGTCTGTACATAAGATTTTTTGATTCCGATGATGGCCTGTGAAGCTCCTACCGTCTCCGCAACCATATCGAATGTTTTCATGATCTCGTATGCGTGCTTCTCCAACAACTGTCTGTGAAGTTTCAGTAATGGTTCGCACTCTGCACAGTTCATAAGAATGGTGTCTGCTTTGTCTGTCAGTTTCATGTATGTAGGGAAACCTGCACCACCTGCTCCGACAACACCATTCTCCTGCATAATTTTCTGTAATTCTTTGATATCCATGGCGTTACTCCAATCCTGCACCGTCATCTACGATTCCGACGATTGCGGCATCCACCGGTGCTGTTTCTACGCCGCAGCCTATTCTTGCTGCGCTTCCTTGTGCCACCAATACATACTCGCCGATTCCCGCACCGATGATATCGATAGCAACAATCTGGCTGTGCTCGGCTTTCATATGATGCACCGGCTCTACAATCATGAATTTATTACCTATCAATTTTTCACTTTTTCGTGTGGAAACAATGCTTCCAACTACTTTGCCTACGATCATATGAGCCTCCGTTTTCTCTGTATCCTCTATTAGGGATGCCTGAAAGCGGCATCCCCAAAGGAGGAATATTATTTGATTATGGTAACTGTATTGCCTGTGGCAATTCTTGCTGCATTTGCTTCATCTGTATCAATATGCATTTCCAGTGTAAAGCTCTCATCTACACGGATCTTGACCTGATTAAAGATCGTTCCGCGCTCATTGTCAGCTTTAACGGAAACAATATCGCCATCATGTACACCCGCAGCCTGGGCATCCTTCGGAGCCATGTGAATGTGACGCATAGCCACAATACATCCCTCTTTCAGATAAATGGCGCCTTTTGGTCCAACGATCGCGATCGGTGCACTTCCTGCAAGATCACCGGACATACGTACCGGAACCTTCATTCCCAGTTTGATCGCATCTGTTGCGGAAACCTCAACCTGTGATTTACTACGGACAGGTCCGAGGATTCTTACATTCTCGATCGCACGGAGCTTCAGTCCAACGATGGTAACTGTCTCATTGGATGCAAACTGTCCGCCCATCAGCTCTTTTTTCTTGGTAAGCTGATAGCCTTCTCCGAACAGTGCTTCCACATGCTCCTGTGTCAGGTGAATATGTCTTGCGGAAACTCCGATAGGTACAACAAAACCATTGCCCTTGTCTTCGTTTTTGTTGATCGCATCGATCACCATTTTTGTGATCATTTCAATATTATTTGTTTCCAAGAGTACACCTGCTTTCTTTCGGTCTCATAACTGAAAACTGAAAAGCACCGGCCAAAAGCCTTGATGGCCCTTGGGCCGGTGCTTATCAGTATAGATCAGTTTAATTATTTAAGAACCGGAAGGATTTTCTCAACGTCTGTATGAGGTCTCGGAATTACGTG
>CAVEKJ010000325.1:0-2823 GCA_963616205.1 Prevotella sp. | reverse complement strand
AACAGATCCACGTATCGTTCACAATCCGGAGCCGATCGAGGCCATCACATACAGAGAGCTTCGTGAGCTTTCCTACATGGGAGCTACCGTTCTTCATGAGGATGCCATCTTCCCGGTTCGTAAAGAGGGGATCCCGATCAATATCCGTAATACAAACAGCCCGGAAGACAAGGGTACTCTGATCGTAGAGAGCACCTGCAAGAAACCGAAATTCACTATCACCGGTATTGCCGGAAAGAAAGGTTTCTGCTCCATCAATATTGAGAAATCCATGATGAACAGTGAGATCGGGTTCGGACGTAAAGTTCTCCAGGTATTTGAGGATCAGGGAATCAGCTTTGAACATGTACCATCCGGAATCGATACTATGACTGTATACGTTCATCAGGATGAGTTTGAGGAGAAAGAGCAGCAGGTTATCGCAGGCATCCACCGTCTGGTACAGCCTGACTTCGTAGAGATGGAATCCGACCTTGCACTGATCGCAGTTGTAGGCCGTGGAATGAAATCCCAGAGAGGCACAGCAGGAAGAATCTTCTCTGCTCTTGCCCATGCAAATGTAAATGTAAAAATGATCGATCAGGGTTCCAGTGAGCTGAACATCATCATCGGCGTTGAGAACCGTGATTTCGAAAAAGCTGTCAGAGCGATCTATGATATTTTTGTGTTGACTAGGATCTAAACAAAATCCGTGAATCAGTACACCATCCGCCACAGGCCATGTAACACGCAGTCCTGCGGCGGATTTTTTATAATATTTACGATTTACCTAAAAATAATCCAATTAAATTCGACAAAATTTCCAAAAGAAAAACAAAGATATTATACATTGTGTCGAAAAACGCCTGACAGGAAATAAACAGTATTGACAAAAACTTAACTTTTGTGTAAAACTGACATAGACAAAACTTCAGAAAGGCAGGCGGTCAGCAATGGAGAAACAGATCAAACTGGATGAGAAGAGTGCACAGGAGTTTGTCAGTGCAGCCAGCAGATGCGATTTTGATATTGATGTATTTTATAACCGCATTATCATTGATGCGAAATCAATCCTTGGACTTTTAAGTCTGGATCTGACAAAGACTCTGACAGTAAAGTGTTATGGAGAGGATGAAAACTTTAACCGGGTTCTTTCCAAATATGCTGTGGGATGAGAAATATAAATAAAGAAAAACGATGATAAAAAGGCGCAGTTCATGAGAAGCAGAGCAGAACATGCGTCTTTTTTAATGTTCAGATATTTCTGGATACATTTTGTGGTATAATTCTGAAATACGGTTGAAATACAGTATTGTAGAAAAACACCGCCGGAGCAGAAGTCCGGCAGTGTGCGGGAGCAGATTATGGAAAAACCAAGAGTACGGATCTCTGTCAGAAACCTGGTGGAGTTTATATTGCGAAGCGGAGACCTGGATAACAGCCGGGGATCGTCCGGAGATAAAGAAGCCATGTTAAAAGGCGGCAGGCTTCACCGGAAGATCCAGAGAAGCATGAAAGGCAATTATCAGGCAGAAGTTTCCCTGAAAAGAGAAAGTGAATACGAAGATGTGATCATTCAGGTGGAAGGCCGTGCAGACGGGATCTTTACAGAGGATGGAGCAGTTTATATCGATGAGATCAAGGGGACTTACGGAAAAGTTTCAGAGATGGAAGCTCCGGTACCGGTCCATCGGGCCCAGGCCATGTGTTACGGGCTGATCTACGGGGAGAAGGAAGGCCTTTTGGAAATTGGGATCCAGATGACGTATTCTCATCTGGAAACCGAGGAAACCAGAAGATTCCGGGAGATTTTTTCCATGGAGGAACTGAAGAACTGGTATCAGGACCTTCTGGATGCCTATCATAAATGGATCGCCTATTCTCTCAGCTGGAAAAAAGAGCGGAATGCATCCATGAAAGACCTGCAGTTTCCTTTTCCATACAGAGAAGGGCAGCGTGAGATCGTAAGCGGCGTGTACCATACAGTTTCCAGCGGGAAAACCTTATTTGTCCAGGCACCCACCGGCGTAGGAAAAACCATGTCTGCCATTTTTCCGTCTGTCCGTGCCATCGGGGAGGGAAAAGGAGAAACGCTTTTTTATCTTACCGCAAAAACCATCACGGGAACCGTTGCCCAGGAAGCATTTCATATCTTGCGGGAAAAAGGCCTGAAATTCAAAGTGACCGCCATCACAGCCAAAGAAAAACTGTGTTTTCTGGATACACCGGAATGTACACCGGAGAAATGCCCCTATGCAAAAGGCCATTTTGACCGGGTGAACGATGCGGTCTATGAGCTCTGGACAACAGAAGAAGTCTATTCCAGGGAAGTGATCCGTGCCCATGCAGAAAAATGGCAGGTATGTCCTTTTGAGATGTGCCTGGATCTTTCCATCTGGGTGGATGGGATCATCTGTGATTATAATTACGCCTTTGATCCCAATGTTCATCTGAAGCGCTTTTTCGGAGAAAATATTTCCGGGGATTATATTTTTCTGATCGATGAGGCCCATAACCTGGTGGAGCGTGGGCGGGAAATGTACAGTGCCAGTGTTTCCAGCAGGGAACTGATCGCACTCCGAAAAAAAATAAGAAAACGTTTTTCCAAGCTTGCCAGATCGCTGGATAAGGCAAACCGGCAGATGAAGGAGCTGGAAGAGAACCTTGGGGAGACGGGAAAAGAATATCAGGTACTGGCCAATCCCGGAGTATTTCCCATTACGTTTCTTACGATCTCCGGAGAACTGGAAGAGATCCTGGAGGAGAAGGAGCTGGAGGAAGAACTCCGCAGGGAAATCCTGGAATTTTATTTTACAGTACGTGATTTCCTGAATGTATCGGAGC
>CAVEKJ010000324.1:0-2834 GCA_963616205.1 Prevotella sp. | reverse complement strand
ATCCTCAAAAATACGAAGTCCCAGAAGTTTTTTCAGATACCAGTCTGCATCTTCCTTGGTATCCTCACGGCCGACACCGATCAGAACAAGAAATCCTTTTCCGATCTTTCCAACTGTTTCTCCGTCTACTTTAACTTCTGCATGATTTACACGCTGAATTACAAATTTCATAATTTATTCTTCCTCCGTCTGTTTTTCTGTTTCAATCGAAAACCTACGTATTTGGCCTGTATAAATTTAACCAGAAATGCAAACATATGTTTAATTTCTTGCCATGCACCAGACCAGAATCTGTGTTTCTCTGCTTTTACCGCAACTGCCTGCACCTTCGCTTTTGTTGCGGATTCTTTTACAGGCATAGGCAGCGCTTTTCCAGAAACAGGATCTACGCAGTCAATATCTTTATAGAATTCAGAATCTGCAGACATCTCTTTCTCATCGAGGCTCCGTCCGATCAGTTTCCATACAGCAGCATTCAGCACTGCAAAAATCGGAACTCCAACGATCATTCCCGGAACTCCAAATAAACCACCGCCAACCATAATTGCAACAATGACCATAAAACTGGATAATCCTGTAGATTCACCTAAGATCTTAGGTCCAAGGATATTTCCATCAAACTGCTGAAGAATCAGAATAAAAATCAGGAAATATAAACTCTGTATCGGGTCTACCAGCAAAATAAGGAGAATACATGGAATTGCTCCAAGGTATGGTCCAAAAAACGGTATGACATTTGTAACACCAACAATCACACTGACCAAAATCGCATACGGAGTTCCGATGATGGATGTTCCAACATAACACAATACACCGATAATTGCAGAATCCAAGATTTTACCGCTGATAAATCCGCCGAAAGTCTTATGCGTAAAACGCATGGAATGTACAAGAAAAGTTGCCCATTTGGCTGGAAGAACCGCATAGGTGGCCATTTTGGCTTTTGCAACAAATCCTTCCTTATCTGCAAGGATGTATAACGATACAATTGCTCCGATCAGAAAGTTCTTCAGAAAAACAAGAAGATCCAGAAAACTTGCAGATACATTCTTCATCATGGACTGCATCTGTGGAAGAATTGTATTAGTCAGATATTCCTGCAACTTGCTTGAATACTGATTGATCTGATCGATCGTATCCGGATTCAGTTTCCAGCCTTTTTCTACAACAGAATTCAGTCCATCTTCCACTACATTGACATAATGGGGAAAACTGTAAATGATATTCATAATACTTCGGATCAACTGTGGTAAGATCATCATAACAAGGGCGTAAATGATGAAAAACATAAAAAATACGGAAAGAATCACACAGATCCAGCGTACTACTTTCCTGCCCTTTTTCTGAAGGGTTTTATGTCTTTTTTCAAAAACCGGGAAAATAATCTTTCGCTCCAGGAAATTAACGATCGGGGTCAGCAGATATGCAATAGCTGCTCCGTAAATGATCGGTGCCATAATACCGAAAAATGTTTTAATTCCAGAGACCAGGGACTTCATATGGAAAATCCCGTAATAAAATAAAATACTGGCAGCAATAACCAGAAATGCAGTCACACCTAACTGCACATAGCGATGATTCCAACGAAATTTCATATTAACATTCCTCCATTATGTGATTATAACATAGCATCTCTGGTTTGTGTCTAAAAAAAGCATAAATATTCTCTGTCAGGCTTATAAAAAACACCCCGCCGGAGAATGGCAGGGTGTTTTAAAATCTGATGTTTATTTTTTCAGGCTGTCATAAATATGAACGGCTTCGATGATTGCTTTTGCAGTTCCATCAATACCAAGCTTGCTGCTGTCCAGGCAGAGATTATAACTGTCAGCAGATCCCCATTTCTTGTTGGTGTAATAATTGTAGTAACTGGAACGGCTCTTGTCTGTTTTGTTGATCATATCCTTGGCTTCTTTGGCATTCTTATTGTACTTCTGAGAAATACGGTTGATTCGCCAGTCAAGATCTGCATGGATAAATACACTGAAACAATCCGGATTATCAGCAAGTGCATAATCCGCACATCTGCCTACCATTACACACGGTCCCTCGGCAGCCAGCTTTTTGATTGCTTCGAACTGAGCAAGGAATATTTTATGATTCATCGGCATATCCGTAAATCCTGCTGAGGAATACCCGAAAGAATAGGTATCCATTACAAGAGAATAAAGAAAACTGTTTGTAGGCTTCTCATCATGATGCTCAAACAGTTCCTTGCAGATTCCACTGTCATTGGCTGCGTGCTCCAGCAGCTCTTTATCATAGCACTTAATTCCAAAATATTTGGCAACTTCCTGGCCGATCTGTCTTCCGGCGCTGCCATATTTACGACCGATTGTAATAATAGAACTTGTTGTATTGTTACTCATAACAGCCACATCCTTTCTGCTTCGATTCAGCGAATTTATGGATATAAGCTCCGCTTCCTCTTTAATATAGCTATTATACACTATATTTCACAACTTTTCCAGTTATTTTCGCAATTTTGACAGCAATTTAACAAAATATTCCGGAAGTGGCGCTGTAAATTCCATATATTCTCCAGTACGTGGATGCACAAAGCCAAGAATCATTGCATGAAGTGCCTGTCCTTCCAGATGGTATGGATTTTTTGCAGAACCATATACCATATCACCCAATAACGGATGTCCGATACTTGCCATATGCACACGGATCTGATGCGTCCGCCCCGTTTCCAGCCGACACTCTACATAAGTTGCCTGTCCAAAACGTTCCAGCACTTTATAATGTGTTACTGCATCTTTGCCATTTTTATGATTAATAGCCATTTTTTTACGGTCAGTGGGATGTCTTCCAATGGGTCCCTCTATGGT
>CAVEKJ010000323.1:0-2850 GCA_963616205.1 Prevotella sp. | reverse complement strand
CGAGTAGCAAAGTCCATATTATCTCGGGCAAATCTCCTGTCAATTCTATTATAAAGGAGACTGTCTGTATGAAAGATCTTTTAGAAATTTCCTGTGGTTTGGATATTCACAAAGAAAAAATTGTTGCATGTATCCTGACTGGTCCATTAGGTAAACCTACCCACTCTGAGATTCGTGAATTTACCACTTTAATTCCTGATATGCTTGCCTTACGAGACTGGATCATCTCAGAAAATTGCCATTATGTTGCAATGGAAAGTACTGGCATTTATTGGATTCCAATTTACGAAATATTAGAAGATGCTTTCTCTGGAGATATCACTTTATTAGTTGTTAATGCCCGCCACATGAAAAACGTTCCCGGCAAGAAAACAGATATGCGTGATTCCGAATGGATTTCTACATTACTACGTGCGGGACTCCTTAATGCAAGTTTTATTCCAGAAAAAAGAATTCGTGAATTTCGTGATTTAAACCGTTATCGCAAGAGTATTATCCGCGATATTACTTCCCAGAAAAACAGGATTGAAAAATTCCTGCAAAGTTCCGGTTTTCGTCTGTCTTCTTTTATTTCTGATATTTTTGGTGCTTCCGGCAGAAACATCATTCTACATTTGATGGAACATGGACAGATTGATAAGATATCTTTGGATTCTTATCTCAAAACAAAAACCAGAAAACGCATTGATGAAATCCTTATGTCTGTAAATGGGACTCTTTCAGAACATCAAAAATCTTTCTTAAAAATCCTCATGTGTCATTATGATTCCATGAAAGAGCATCTTGTTGAAATTGAAACTCATCTTCAGGAAGATATGCTTCCATTCGCTTTACAAGTTGAACAGTTAAATACTATCTATGGAATAAGTACAACTGCTTCCTGTGCGATCATTGCCGAAATCGGTACAGATATGAAACCATTTAAAACTGCAGAACACATCTGTTCATGGGCCGGTCTGTGTCCCGGCAATAACGAGAGTGCCGGAAAAAGAAAAAGTACCTCTATCACAAAAGGCAATCCTTATATAAAAAGTATGCTTTGTGAGATTGCCTGGGTAATTGCCGGCAAACGAAACACATATCTTTCAGCCTGGTATTGGAGAATCAAACAGAAAAAAGGAGCCAGAAAAGCCATTGTCGCTCTTGCTCGAAAATTGCTTGTTATCATTTATACAATGCTAAAACAAGGCACTAATTTTGATGAAAACTGTTTTGAAGTCAGACGCAAAAACTGTGAGCAAAAACAACTTTCCCGTTATATACGAGAATTAGAAAAACATGGCTATACGGTAGAAACTCAAATATAATCCATCTTTTGTACAAATCATATTTCACTGCTGGCAGCCATTATTATGACTGCTTTATAGTGATGCTTTCATAATTGTTGAAAACATTTGTTGTCAAGGTTCAAGTCTTGGCTGCGATTTTTATTTTCGTAGCAAGGAAAAATAAAATGCACCGGTTGTAACACCTGCTGCCTTGCAGATATCCCGGAGATTGGCTTTTGCGTAACCTTTCTCAAGAAACTCTTCCCTGCCGGATTTTATCAGTTTTTGTTCTGTTTGTTTTCTGCGTTCATCATTCATAATATCTGTTATGTTAGCATATACTAACTAAGTTGTCAACTATGTAGATCCTATCCTTATTACCAGATCTTCCGGCTCACCAGAAATCCTGCCTCGTCTTTCACGATCTCATATTCCTTTGCCATGGGATTCTCTGAACCAACCACGCAGTAATCGCATTTGTCCGAATTTCCGCAGGTCCCTTGGGGGATCAGAGTTCCATGGATCTGACTGATCCCCCAGTAATCAGAATTGCAGAACAAAGGAAGTACATGCATCAGATCATGTTCTTTTGCAAACTCCGCATTAGGGCACTGGGAAAAATGATATCTGGCGGCATGGTTCTTTTTATCATAGTCTTCGGATATATTGCAAAAAGATGCCGGATATTTTTCATACTGTTTCCGGTCTTTTTTTCCGATCTTATGAAAAACCTTGTCGATCAGCCACATGTCAAAATTTCGGTTCAGATTAAAAATCTTTCCCATTTTTACAAAACCAGACATAAACATACCTGTCACAAATTCCTGAAGTTCCTCCACCGGCGGATGATCCGGCAGCAGGGGATACAGAGAAAAGATAATGATGCTTCCGTAGATTGCAAGTGCATGGCTGCTTTTTTTTTCCGCCGTAATCCGGAATTTCTTCCAGATATTTATTGTACTGATTGCTGGTTGCCGCCCAGATCTTCTGTCCTTCCTCTGCTCCATATCGTGTGTTCAGCCACTTCTTGACTTCTGAACACATCTGCGGCATATCACTTAACTGCATATGTTCCATCATTTTTCTCAACTCCTCTCAAATCCAAGAAATCTCGTTCCCTGAAAACTTAATTCACCAACATCCCCCTCTGCCATCATCCCATACTCACTTCCTGTGACAGACAACTCCATTCGGTCACCGCTCTTCACTTCGAAAGTCACATAGTAACTGGTTGATGTAACGGTACTGAAACCATCGTTCTGATGATTATGGAAAACCTGCGTTCGCTTTGAAACAACCTTCGCAGTGACCGTTAATCTGGGAGAATTGTTATTTTTATTCCAGGTGCTGATATTTTTCACAAAAATATATGCCATTGTTCCTAAGACACAAAAAAATATAATTGCAAATAAAATATTGAATATCTGGTCAAATCCATAGAACATATTTTATTCCCCCTTTTATCCGCGTAGAGATTCTTTTGTTACATGGGCATTTCTCCAACTCTTATTAATTGAAGTTTACCATACTGCTATGTTTCCTACAACTTACATATTCACTGTCAGCTACATTACAAATACAA
>CAVEKJ010000322.1:0-2865 GCA_963616205.1 Prevotella sp. | reverse complement strand
GGGAAGAACTGGCAGATTGTCAGTATCTGCTTTTAAAAGATTTATTAGATTAGGGGGATACGAAGGTATCCCCCCGGCTGTATATTAAGAATTCAGAATTTTCATAAATTCTTCGCCAGTAATTGTTTCACGCTGATAGAGATACTGAGAGATTTCGTCTAATTTTTCCCTGTTTTCCATTAATATCTGTGCAGCCTTTTCATGTTGTTTTCTTACAAGTTCCACAACTTTTTTATCAATCAATGTCTGCGTTTCAGCAGAACAGTTCAGGGAAGAATCACCGCCAAGATACTGATTTGTCTGAGTTTCCATGGCAACCATATCAAAATCTTTGCTCATTCCATATCTGGTGATCATTGCTCTGGCGAGTTTCGTTGCCTGCTCAATGTCATTGGAAGCTCCTGTTGTGACAGAACCAAAGACAATTTCCTCTGCAGCACGTCCGCCTGTATAGGTGGCGATTTTGTTTTCCAGTTCATCTTTGTTCATCAGATAGTGATTTCCTTCATCCACCTGCATGGTGTAACCCAACGCACAGGAGGTTCTTGGTACAATCGTGATTTTCTGAACAGGGGCAGAATTTGTCTGCTTTGCGGCTACCAGTGCATGTCCCACTTCATGATAAGATACGATCAGTTTCTCTTTATCTGTTAAAATTGCATTTTTCTTTTGATATCCGGCAATGACAACCTCAATACTTTCTTCCAGGTCTGCCTGAGTTGCAAATTCTCTGTGATCTCTGACAGCTCTGAGTGCTGCCTCATTCACAATATTTGCAAGTTCTGCACCGGAAGCACCGGAAGCCATTCTGGCAATCTTGGTATAATCTACATCATCTGCAACCAGAATTTTTTTCGCATGAACTTTCAGGATTTCTTCTCTTCCTTTCAGATCAGGAAGTTCTACGGGAACACGTCTGTCAAAGCGGCCCGGTCTTAAAAGTGCCGGATCAAGTGTTTCAGGTCTGTTTGTAGCAGCCAGGATAATAACGCCTGTATTTCCTTCGAATCCATCCATTTCGGTCAGTAACTGGTTCAAAGTCTGTTCTCTCTCGTCATTACCACCAATCTGCCCATCTCTTTTCTTTCCAATCGCGTCTATCTCATCAATAAATACAATACATGGAGCTTTTTCTTTTGCCTGCTGGAAAAGATCTCTTACTTTGGAAGCGCCCATACCTACAAACATTTCCACGAATTCGGAACCTGACATGGAAAAGAATGGAACATTTGCCTCTCCGGCAACCGATTTTGCCAGCATGGTTTTACCGGTTCCAGGAGGGCCTACAAGCAGGATTCCTTTCGGCATGGAAGCACCAATTTTTTTATAACGTTCAGGATTATGTAAGTAGTCAACGATTTCTGTTAAATTTTCTTTTGCTTCATCTTCACCGGCAACATCACTGAATTTGATTCCGTTAGAAGACTTTACATATACTTTGGCACTGCTTTTTCCCATTCCAAAACGCATGGCATTTTTTCCACCGGCTTTGTTCATCAGTTTCCTTGACATCAATTCACCGATTCCTGCAAAGATTATAAGTGGTAAGATCCAGGTTAGGAAAAAACTGAGAAGAGGAGACATCTGCTCGATTTCTTCGCCATAGAAAGATACTCCTGCTTCATATAATCTGTTTGTCAGATCAGGGTCATTTACCATTGCTGTTTTATAGATTTTTTTCTCATCTTTGTCTGTAAAGACAATGGAATTATCCTGTTCTTTGATGTCAACCCGTCCAATTTCTCCTTTTTCGGTCATTTGGATAAAAGTGGCATAATCTACTTTATTGATTCGTCGTTCCATTAACCAGGGTACGGTCAGTGAATTAAAAAGTACTACGACTAAAATTACTACACAGTAATAGTAGATCAAAGGCTTTTTCGGCTTTTTTACTTCATTCATGTTTTTTCCTCCATTCCTTGTTGATACATAACACTGTAGTTTACTTTGGGGGCAAATTCAATTTACAAATTTTCAAATTTGTACAGTCTTATATTTGAAGGATATTTAGGAGGTAAAACAAAAATTTATTTCTTTTTCGAAAGTTGTTTACTGATTATGGCAAGACTGTGAGTTACCGCATGGTAGATTTCTTTGGGTGTTTCTGTTTTGCCATGCAGATACCATGTATTTACAGCGGCCGGAATAATGTTTGCCAGGATAGATACCAGATAATCAGATTCTCTGTCAGATAAAGATAAATCCTCCAGGAAAAGCTGCTTTAAAAGTTCATGGTTTTTCATGTGTGTATCATAAATAATACTTATCATATTGTTTTCTGCCAGTGTTTTGATCAATACATCCTGTTTCAGCCATTCCTCTATCAGAAAAAGAAAGATTTCTGGTAGATATCGGTAATTCGGACTTTATCCAGTTTTTTTTCCAGAAGGCACTTTTCCATGCCCTGCCAGATCAGTTCAGCAGATTTTTTTGATCTTATATCATTGGAAACATACGGTTTTTTATCTATTCTTCTAATGAAAAAAAGAAGATCAGGAATATCATCAGGACAGAGTAGATATCAGAGGAACAGGCAAAAGCGCTTTTGAAGAAAAAAGATGGAAACAAAATTAAATTTTTTTATACTCCTGGATCAGAAATTCCACAGCCTTGCTTTTCTCCTGAATGGTGAATCCATAATCCATTGGTCTGGTGCCGGCGACTGGAAGGATTTTCAGGTCATCTGTCTGGCGGGGAAGATAGAATTCAGGGAGTATGGCGATGCCGTAGCCACTTCTGGCGAGAAGGATGGCGGCCTGGTCGTTTTCACAGGCAAGGTGGATGTGACTGTGGATGTAGGCCATCATTTCCTGCTGGAATTTGTTACCGCTGCGGAAGGGGAGAAGCCGTTGATGCAGTGTGATC
>CAVEKJ010000321.1:0-2871 GCA_963616205.1 Prevotella sp. | reverse complement strand
ACTGTACACCTGGTCCAGAGTTACATTCCCGTCGATACTTCCTACAAACACCGCCGTTTTCGCTGTGCCTCCGAAATTCATCGGGATATCCAGGTTCAGCCATGGAGCAAGCGCCGCTTCCTGCTGTTCGATCTTGACGATCGCTGCGCTGTTCTCTGTAAGCTTCTTCCTGTGCCCTAAGATTTCTCTGGCTGATCTCAGAATTTCTTCCTGATCCCGGATGGCTTCTTCCTCCTGCTTCCTTCCGATCAGAGGTTTCCCTGCCAGGGATGCCAGCATGGATTCCTTCTCTTTCGAAAATTCATCCAGGATCTCGATTGCCTGATCGCAAAGGGATGCGTTTTTTTCGAAGATCAGTCTGGCATTCATGGTATCCATGGTCTTAAGCTCCGGGTCCAGTTCTGCCGCATCGATCTCCAATACTCCAAGTGACTGCAGTTCTTCCAATATGGCCTTACGGTTCTTCTTCATCGCGCAGATACTGATTCGCTGCATCTGCAATACTGCCATTTTCGCACTCCCCCTCTCAGAACAAACTGTCCATCACTGCCTGGATAGCCTGCTCATGCTTCGACTCCGCTTTCTTTTTCAAAGCTGCAAGCTCTCCCTCTACCTGTTCGCTGACAGTGTTTTCTGTACTGTGTGCACGTTCCTCGGCTGCTTTCATATCAGATGCTGCCTGTTCACCGGCGGCTGTTTCCGCCTTTCTGATAATCTCATCCGCCTCTTTCTCAGCTTCGCTGATGATACTCTGTGCACGGACGGATGCGTCTTTTATTTTCTGCTGTGCTTTTGCCTCCGCCTCTTTCACTGCCTTGATCGTTTCATGGATCATCTGATCACCGCCTCTCTGCATATTCAAATTGTATCACAATTATTTCATCAAAACAATGTTTATTATGCAATTTAACGAAAAATATATTTATTTTATGTCAAAAAATCGTCAAATTCGTTATTTTTTTACCATTTTTTCGCAAACTTTTTATTTGTTTATTCTGTTCGTATTTTATATTTTTATGCATAAAAAAGCCATCTGCCAAAAAACATTTTCATGTTTTTATCTGACAGATGACTTCATATTTTATACGTCGCTGTTATTCTCAATTATAGAGATAGTTGCTATAGTTTTCATTTGCGATATTATCCGCATCGATCCATGCAGGATCAAGAAGAACTTTTTTCTCGATCTCTACTTCCTTCGATGGTGCAGTTGACTGGATTGCTGCCCACATCGTCTGATAGCCCATCGCATATGGATTCTGGGAAAGAGTACCAAGTTCATCCCCATTCTTGATCGCTTCCTGCTGCTTAGTAGTAGCATCTACGCCTACCATGGCAACTTTATTCTCTCCATTGTCTTTATTTACTTCCAGAAACATCTCCGAAACATCGGCATTGGTGCAGAAGACTCCATCCAGTGCAGGATGTTTATCAAGTACTTCCTTCATGGCCTCTTTCATATCATCAACCTGGTCGGAATATACGGTTTCTACTACTTTAATGTCTGTATAATTTGCGATATTATCCATAAATCCCTTTACACGTTCCTGAGAGCTCTGTGTCTTCTCCTGCGCAGAAAAAACAGCTACATTTCCCATTTTTCCAATGGCACTGCCAAGTTTATATGCAGCATATTTACCGATCTGTGTATTATCTGTTCCACGAAAGGCTCTGATCAGCTTCGTATCATTGACATTGGAGTCAAATGCGATCACAGGAATACCATTCTCCTTAGCTGCTTCCAGCTGGGCCTGGCAGGAATCCATATCGCCGGCAGAAAGACACACTACCGATGGATTCTCGGCAATTACCGCATCAAGAGTATTGATCTGGCTTTCCACATCTTCCTCATCATCCGGACCTTCAAAAGTCATTGTGATCTGCTTATCTTTTTTGAAGCCATATGCTTCATTTACGTCCTTGACAGCAGCCTCCATTCCTTCTTTTACTTTATCCCAGAATTCACCTTTTTTACTTTTGCTGACAACAGCTATTCTGGCACCTTCTTCAATAGAAAGTGTATCATCGATCTCAGGGATGAGCGGATTTTTTTCTTCTTCCATTTCTTTTGCTTCAGGGGTTTCCTGGACATCTGCTACAAGCGGTGCAACAAGCTTTTCTACTTCTTCTTTCTGGCAGCCTGTCAGCAGAGTTGCCGCAGCCAACAAGGCTGCTGACGCTACTGCAGCTCTTTTCATTGTAATCTCCTCTTCCTCGCTGGTTACTGTTCTTTATCGTCTGCCTTATCCGTCCACAGTAACTGATACTTTACAAAAATCTTACATTTGGTTACTTGCTTTTTACATTATACACTTTTTCGTATTTCCGTCCAGAGTTTTTACAGTTTTTTCACAAAATCCAGAAATGCGTTTCCCTGGGGTTCTGTTTCAAACTTCATCGTTTTTCCTGTTTTTGGATGTTTGAATTCCAGACTACTGGAACAAAGTCCCAGGGATATACCTTTTTCCCCTGAAGGATTGTACTTCCGATCTCCAAGGAGGGGCATTCCTGCATGGGAAAGCTGTACACGGATCTGATGGTGGCGTCCGGTTTCCAGTTTGATTCTCAGAAGGGTGCGGATCTTTCCGTTGATTTCTTTCTGATCCAGTACTTTATAATGGAGGATTGCTTTTTTTGCTCCAGGAGTATTGGCGGATACTGCCTCCGACATGTTGGCTTTTCCATTTTTCTTCAGATAATCTGTAAGTGTTCCTTCGGATTCCTTTGCTTTTCCTTCAACCACGGCCAGATAATATTTCCCGGCGCCGCCTGCCATTATCTGTTTACTTAAGTTTCCTGCTGCTCCAGATGTTTTTGCAAACACGAGGATGCCTTCTACCGGCTGGTCAAGTCGATGGATGACTCCAAGAT
>CAVEKJ010000320.1:0-2878 GCA_963616205.1 Prevotella sp. | reverse complement strand
GTGTATGCATCAGCATGGATTTCTTTTGCAATAGCGTTGATTTTTTCTTCGTTGATATCGGAAACAGCGGTAACACGGGCATTGCTGATACTGCTGTTTAGACGTTTTGTGTGTTCACGGCCGATGAATCCGGCTGCGCCTACAACACCGATCTTAAGTTCCATAGTAAACCTCCTTAACTTCCCGGGCAGATTTCCGTTGCTGCCCGGGACTTATGATATGTTTAAAAATTTTCGGCAGTTTTTACTGCGGCGATAGCTTCTGCGGTGGAATTAACTGCAAAAAGTTCGCAGCTTGCAAATCCGTCATAGCCTTTTTCTTTCAGGAAATCAAAGAAATTCCGGTAATTGATCACGCCGGTGCCAGGCTCATGACGTCCCGGTGCGTCTGCAAAGTGGATGTATCCGATCTGTGGCAGATATTTTTCGGTAATCTCGCAGAGTTTTCCTTCGTTCAGATACATGTGATATGCATCATAAAGAACACGGACAGAAGGAGAATTTACTGCTTTGATCAGCTCTGCGGCGGTCTTTGTATCGATCAGAAAATTTCCAATGTGATCGGTAACGGTATTCAGTGCTTCCACAATAAGCGTTACGCCTGCTTTTTCCGCATAAGGAGCAAGTTCTTTCAGATTGCGGAACATGGAGCAGAGCTTTACGGTGTCAGAAAGTTCTGTGAGCGGATTTTTTACAGGTCCTGCCTGTGTCAGTTCGTTGGAATGAACGACAACATTTGCACAGTTCAGTTTCACTGCGGCATCAATGGATGTTTTTACCTGTGCTACATATTTTTCGTGGTCAGCAGGATTACACATGTCGTACTGCGGATCGCCGGACATGGCAGTGAGAGTTACCTGATTCTGTTTACATAATTCGATGATCTGATCCAGGTCTTTATTGATCCAGTCCCAAATCTCCACATAGCCAAAACCGTCTTTTTTTGCGGCTGCGAAACGTTCTTCAAAAGGAAACTCCTGATATAAAGCTTCAATATGTGCGGTGAATTTCATGATCATACCTCCTGTGTATACCAGCCGTTATGCAAGGGGACTTGCTACGTCTTTGATGGCTGCAACAGCTTCTGCGGTGGAAGCCTTTGGATAAAGTTCGAATCCTACAACGCCGTCATATCCAAGGTCTTCAAGGTGACGGAAGAAGTTTTTGTAGTTGATCACGCCGGTGCCAGGCTCGTGGCGTCCCGGTGCGTCTGCGATATGGATATATCCGATGTTTTTCAGATATTTGCTGACTGTTTCACATAATTTACCTTCGTTCAGGTACATATGGTAAGCGTCGTAGAGGATCTTCATGTTTTCAGAACCGGTTGCTGCGGTAAGCTCAGTAGAAGTCTGGGTGCTGGTAAGGAAATTTCCAAGATGATCTGTGACGATGTTCAGTGCTTCCAGAACAAAAGTGATACCTGCTTCTTCTGCCCATTTGGAGATAGTCAGGAGAATGTCGTACATGTTCAGTTTTTTCTCTGTGTCAGAGTAATCACCGGAAAGTGGAACTGCGTACTGCGGGCCGCTCTGGAGTGCATCGGAATGGATGATCAGGTTCGGGCATCCCACAAATTTTGCTGCTTCAATGGCACGGCGGATGTATTCCAGATACTGCTCTTTGAAAACCGGATCACACATGGAAAACGGACCGTCGCCGCCCATGCCTGCAAGTTTCAGGTCATTGTCTGCGAGGAGCTGTTTTACCTCGGCCAGATCTTTGTCTTCCCATCCCCAGAATTCTACATATTCAAAACCATCTTTTTTTGCGGCCTCGAAACGGCGGGCCCATGGAAGTTCATAATATAATACCTCAAGATTTGCTGTTTTTTTCATTGTAAAAATCCCTCCTTTTTATAGTTGATTATAGGCAGAAAAACGGGAATGGTAAACAGTGTGGAATGCTGAAAAATTAATCATTTTTGCTATGTGTTTTTGGGAAATACTTGACCGGAAAAAGAGGGTAGATTATGATACAGATAAAAAGAAAAATATCAGGAAAGCAGGTGGGAAAATGCTGTATGAATTTAAGGAACATGGAGTTTCCAGAGGATCGGAACTGTTTTTGTCTACGCAGTCCAGACTGGCGGAGGAACTGCTTTTTTATCTGCATCGCTGTGGACGTTTTGTGTGCACCAGAGAGTATCGGATCGTTCGCAGTAATTTCAACAGTTATCTGCTTTTTTATGTGGAAAAAGGCAGCATGAGAATCGAAAATGAGGGGAAAAAGTATCTGGTCCAGGCCGGGGATGGGGGAATTATCAACTGCCATTTTCCCCATGCGTATATTGCGGCGGAGGATGATACGGTTTTTATATGGGCACATTTTGATGGCAGCAATACCCAGCAGTTTTATGAGGAGATTGCCCAGAGAGGGCGTGCAGTGTTTCATCTGCCGGAAAAGAATATTTTGAAGGATAATCTGGAGGCGATCCTGGATCTTCACAGACAGAGCCATTCTTTTCAGGGAGTCATGCTGGAACCGGAGATTTCCATGAAACTGAATGGTATTTTGTGTGGTCTGCTGTTTATGTCAGAGGAAGACGGAACCGTAGGAGAAGTGCGGAATCAGACCATATCAAAAGCGATTCAGTATATCCGGAAACATTATAAGGAATGCATCGGAGTAAAAGATGTGGCAGAAGAGGTGGGACTAAGCCTGTATCATTTTTCCAGGCTGTTTAAGAAAGAAACCGGCTGTGCGCCTCATGATTTTATTGTGATCATGAGGATGAATGCGGCAAAAAAACTGCTGAAGACCACAGAACTGTCCATAGAAGAGATTGCGTTGAAGATAGGCTATGAATATTCCGCAAGCTTTGTCACCGCATTTACCAGAAGAGTAGGCGTCACCCCAAAGAAATTCCGGGATATGCC
>CAVEKJ010000319.1:0-2879 GCA_963616205.1 Prevotella sp. | reverse complement strand
CAGGAAGTTAATGAATTCGCTTCCTATCACAGAGAAATCTCCTTGTACATCCGTAAACGTCAAATCCTGCGCCTTGGCTAATTAGCTTTTTTATGCCACAATCTAAATGACACGAAAAAACTATTAGTTTTTTAGAGGAGGCTAAAGCGCATGGATCAATTAACTCTTACTGTCCGCAGGTCAAACTGGATAAACATCATTCGACAGTGCCAGAACAGACCGGCAGGCACTACGGCAAAGCAGTGGCTTGCTGAAAACGACATTTCTGAAAAATCTTACTATTACTGGCTTCGAAAGATCCGCAGGGAAGTCTGTGAACAGGAGGGACTTCAGGAAGTCACCACCCCGTCTGCGCTCTCTTTTGTGGAAATCCCGGTAAAAACTGCTCTGGACATAGCACCGGTGCCAACTGCCCCTGCAACAACGACTCCAGTTGCTGTGATCAGATCAGGTAGCCTGACTTTGGAATTATCAAACGATATTTCAGAATCCCTGCTTCGCAGGCTATTGCAGGAGGTATGTCATGCTTGAAGATGCTGCCAGTATCCGCAGAGTCGTGATTGCCTGTGGATATGTAGATCTGCGCAAAGGGATTGATGGTCTGTCCATGATTATCGGAGACAAATACCACCAGAATCCTTTTGAAAAGGGAACTTTATTTCTCTTCTGCGGCAGACGTTCCGACCGCATCAAGGGACTCCTATGGATGGGAGACGGTTTTCTTCAGCTCTACAAACGCCTGGAGGCAGGCTCCCTGTCCTGGCCGAGAACCAGCGAAGAAGCCGCAGACCTTACAGAGGAACAGTTCCGGTATCTTATGATGGGGCTGAATCCTCTGAATCCCAAGGTCAGGGAAGTAACACCGCAAAAGCCTACCTGATTTTTGTGCAAAACATGGATTTTTTGCGCCTATGATCCGGTCGGATTCATTCCCGGTGTCACAGCCTCTCCGGATGCTGTTTCATGACCTGTGACGTATCCACAGGAGGATACAGATAATTTTTCAGCACCTTGAAAACTTTATATTTCCTTGGCTCTATGACCATCACACCGCCATACAGGCATAGGCAGAATGACGGAAACCGCATTCCTGCCGATTCGCAATCCTTTGTGTTTTCTGGTATAATGAAAGCAGTTTAAGGAGCAGGACAATGGCAGACAGACATACACCGGAAGAACTGAATAACCGTAGCAGGGAGGAACTGATCACCATCGTTCTTATGATGCAGGGGCAGATGGATGTCCTGAATGAGAACATCGAGCGGCTGATCGAACAGGTACGCATAGCGAACAGTCATCGTTTCGGAAAACACACAGAAACACTGGATTCCATAGATGGTCAGCTGTCCTTCTTTAATGAGGCAGAAAACTGCTGTGATCTGTCTGTCCCAGAACCTGTTGCGGAGGAAGTACTTCCATCCCGACGTAACCATAAGAAAAAAGGGCAACGGGAAACGGATCTGAAAGCTTTCCCGGAAGAGATACTTCCGCCTTATCAGGTATCCACGGAAGAACTGGATACGTTTTATGGTGCAGGCAACTGGCGCAGAATGAAGGATGAAACTTACAAAAGACTGCGCCATGAGCCGGAATCCTGGACAGTAGAGGTCCATACCGTGGAAGTCTATGTAGGCACCGGCGGAGATCATCAGGACGAATTCTTACGTGGAAAACGTCCCAAGGATCTTCTGCGTGGAAGCATCGTTACTCCTTCCCTGCTTGCATCCATTCTGAATGTAAAATATGTGAACTCCTCAGCACTGCACAGGGTCGAGCAGGAGTTTCAGCGGAACGGTGTAAATATCTCCAGGCAGACCATGTCGAACTGGATTATCCGGTGCTCTGAGAAATATTTTGCACCGTTTGTGGAACGCATGAAGCAGGAACTGCTGTCCCTGCCGGTGACACAGTCGGACGAAACACCTACACAGGTGATCGGTGATAGTGACCGTCCGAACAGTAAATGCTACATGTGGGTGCACCGTTCCGGGGAGTTCTATAAGGAGCGTCCCGTGGTGATCTACGAATACCAGAAAGGCAGGGACCACGAAAAGCCGCTGGAGTTTTACCGGAACTACAAAGGAGTTCTGGTCACGGACAGTCTGGAGCAGTATCATCTGCTGGACAAAAAACTGCCGGGAGTGACAAACGCAAACTGCTGGGCACATGCGAGAAGAGCCTTCGCAGATGCCGTAAAGGCAGCGGATAAAAAGGATCCCCAGGCAGTACAAAATTCCGTGGCATACCAGGCATTACAAAAGATCGCGGAATTCTACCGAATTGATACCGAACTAAAAGAACTTTCCGCAACGGATCGCCTTACACAGCGGCAGACAAGGATAAAGCCGCTGGTTGAGGATTTCTTTGCGTGGGCAAAACAACAGACTGCAGTATGTGCGGTACCTCCGAAATCCAAGACCGGACAGGGACTAAATTTCGTCATCCATCAGGAAAAATATTTAAAAGTATTTCTGACCGATGGGGATATCCCAATCGATAACTCCGCTTCCGAGCGGGCTATCCGGACGTTCTGCATCGGCAAGAAGAACTGGATGTTCCATAACACAGCAAAAGGAGCCAGAGCCAGTGCTCTTGTTTACAGTATTTCAGAAACAGCAAAGCTGAACCATCTGCGCCCATACTACTACTTCAGGCATATCCTCACGGAGCTGCCTAAGCATTGTGACGAAAAAGGAAATATAGATCCGGCAAAACTGGACCAGCTGATGCCCTGGGCAGATGAGCTTCCCGAGGAATGCCGGAAACCACGCCGCTCATAAAAGCGGCGTTAAATTTAACGGTAGGCGCATGATTTGACGTTTACGGCATTCTCTGAGGATTGGTGAGCTGCTCAACAAGCAGGCTGAGATATATGAAGC
>CAVEKJ010000318.1:1876-2880 GCA_963616205.1 Prevotella sp. | reverse complement strand
GCCTATGAACTGTGCAAACGACTGGAATTTAAGAACATGCTGAACCGTTTTGACCCGGCTACAGCAGCAGATTCTTCCATGGAACTGGAATTTTTTACCTGCAATGATCTTTCCGGCGTGGAAGCCCTGTTTGAAAAAGCGGCTCAGAAGGAGCAGGTAGGTATTTCCGTTCTTGCAGACCCGGAACAGGTATATACTGTGGGAATGGTCCTGGATGAAAAGGAAATCTATCAGATTCCGGTGGGAGGACTTCTTACCGGAGACTACCTTTGTGGAAAGCTGAAAACTCTGGCGGACAGTACGATGCTTTGTGCCATGGATATCAAGGCAGTTCTTAAACATGTTCCGCTGGAAGATCCGGGGAAAGTTTTTGACGCGGGGGTTGCGGCGTATCTTCTGAATCCCCTGAAGTCTGCCTATACCCATGACGATATTGCCAGAGAATATCTGGATGGCATGATGCTCCCTGCAAAGGAAGACCTTCTTGGAAAAACTTCCCTGAAAAAAGCCTGGGAAGAAGAAATGGAAGGCCTTGGAAATTATGCCTGCTATCAGGCTTTTGTACCCTGCATGGCCCGGGGCGTTCTCCTTGAAAAACTGGACGAAACAGGCATGCGTAAGGTTTATGATGAGATCGAACTTCCTCTTGTCTTTACCCTGGATTCCATGGAAAAATGGGGGATTTCCGTTAAGGGCGAAGAACTGAAAAGTTACGGAGAGAAACTGAAAGTCCGCATTGAAGAACTGGAGAAGACCATCTGGCAGGAAGCTGGCGAGGAGTTTAACATCAATTCTCCCAAGCAGCTGGGAGTGATCCTTTTTGAAAAACTGGGACTTCCGGGCGGAAAGAAGACCAAAACAGGTTATTCTACAGCTGCGGATATCCTGGACAAACTGGCACCGGAGCATGCCATTGTAAAAGATATTCTGGAGTACCGCCAGCTGACCAAGCTGAAATCCACCTATGCAGACGGTCTTGGAAATGTGATCGCAGAGGACGGACG
>CAVEKJ010000318.1:0-1834 GCA_963616205.1 Prevotella sp. | reverse complement strand
TCAACCAGACTATCACTGCAACCGGACGTATCAGCAGCACAGATCCGAATCTTCAGAACATTCCGGTACGTATGGAACTGGGAAGACTGATCCGTAAGGTTTTTGTGCCGGAGGAAGGATTTGTATTCCTGGATGCGGATTATTCCCAGATCGAGCTTCGTGTGCTGGCCCATATGTCCGGGGATGAAAAACTGATCCAGGCTTACCGGGAGGCAGAGGATATCCACCGTCTTACCGCATCCCAGGTATTCCATGTGCCCCTTGATGAGGTGACACCGCTTCAGCGAAGAAATGCCAAGGCTGTAAACTTCGGGATCGTATACGGGATCAGTTCCTTTGGCCTGAGTCAGGATCTAAGTATCACCAGAAAAGAGGCAGCAGCCTATATCGAAAAATATTTCGAAACCTACCCGAAGATCAAGGGATTTCTGGATGGTCTGGTAAAAGATGGAAAGGAACACGGTTACGTAACGACCATGTTTGGCAGAAGAAGACCGGTGCCGGAACTGAAATCCAGCAATTTCATGCAGCGTTCTTTTGGTGAGCGTGTGGCTATGAATTCCCCGATCCAGGGAACAGCGGCGGATATCATCAAGATCGCCATGAACCATGTTTATGAACGAATGAAAAAAGAAGGGCTGCGCTCAAGACTGGTGCTGCAGGTACACGATGAGCTTCTGATCGAGACAAAGAAGGAAGAGATCGAGATTGTTTCCCATATTCTGGAAGAAGAAATGAAGGGAGCGGCCCATCTTGCAGTGGAGCTTGACGTGGATATGCACCAGGGAAAAAGCTGGTATGAGGCGAAATAAATGAGAGTGATCGGGGTAACCGGCGGAGTAGGAGCCGGAAAAAGTACAGTACTTGGGATCCTGGAAAAAGAGTTTCAGGCATATGTAATCCAGGCAGATCAGCTTGGACATATTTTGATGGAACCAGGAGAAGAATGTTACGATGCGGTGATCGCATTGTTTGGAAAAGAAATCATAAAAAAAGATAAAACTATTGACCGGAGAAGGATTTCTGATGTAGTATTCACAGATAAGGATATGCTTTTGAAATTAAACGGGATCATTCACCCGGCTGTAAAACAGCGGATCCTGCGTCTGATCGGAGAACAGAGAGAAGCAGGAAAAGGGATCTGCGTTGTGGAGGCAGCTCTTTTTCTGGAAGAAAAATATCAGGAATTCTGTGACGAAGTCTGGTACGTGTATACAGAAGAAGAGATCCGGATCCGGCGTCTGATGGAAAACCGTGGTTATTCCAGGGAGAAATCCCTTGGCATTATCCGAAACCAGGTATCTGATCAGGTTTTCAGAGAACATGCCGATTATGTGATCGAAAACAATGGAGAGCTTGAAGATACCCGGAGACAGATCAGAGAAGGGATAGAGAGAAATGAGACTTTGTAGTATTGCCAGCGGAAGCAGCGGCAACTGTATCTATGTGGGCTCTGAGGAGGCACACGTCCTGGTAGATGTGGGGATCAGTGGGAAGAGCATCGAGAAAGGCCTGAATTCCCTGGACCTTACCGGAAAAGATGTGGATGGTATACTTATCACCCATGAACATTCCGACCATATCAAGGGCCTGGGGGTGATCTCCAGAAAATACGGAATTCCCATCTATACCACAGGCGGGACTGCAGATGCCATGCTTCGGATGAAATCCCTTGGGAAAATGCCGGAGGGACTGATCCATGAGATCCGGGAAGATGAGCCTTTTGAGATCAAAGATCTGACAGTAAATCCTTTTACCATTCCTCATGATGCGGCACAGCCGGTAGGTTACCGCCTGGAATGCGGAGAACATTCTGTGGGCATTGCCACAGACC
>CAVEKJ010000317.1:0-2884 GCA_963616205.1 Prevotella sp. | reverse complement strand
GCTCAGAAGAAAGAACGTGCGGAATTTGTGCTTGAGATGGCAGCATGGATACTTATCGCAGTTCTGTTTGTGGGCTGGATCGGGTATTCCGCATATGCCAAAATCCAGGCGAAGGAAGCCAGCGTGAAGGTGGATACCGTAATGGATACTTCTGCATTGACAGATTATATTTCCGGATTATCTTCCGACAGTGCGGAGTAGGAAACACATATGAAATAAGAGATCCCCGGGATGCAGGGAAGCGTCCTCCGGGGATTTTTTATGTTCTGTTTTGGGAGATGAGATGGGAACTGAGACGTAGAGTTTCTGTTTCTGTATATTTCAAATAGAGCACATTAAAAAAACGGGTCTGCCATAAAGCAGCCCCGTTTTGACTTATACGTTTCTTATGGTTATAGAATTATAACTTTGTAACGTTAGCAGCCTGCATTCCGCGAGCGCCCTCTGTTAAGTCGTAGGATACAGCCTGTCCCTCTTCAAGAGATTTGAAGCCTTCACCGTTGATTGCGGAGAAATGTACGAATACGTCCTGTCCGTCCTCACCTGTGATAAAACCATAACCTTTTTCTGCGTTGAACCATTTTACAGTTCCCTTGTTCATTTTGTGTTACCTCCATAGAAATAAAAAAGTTAAAATAGCCTTCTGATGATAATAAAAAATCACCAGATTTTACAGACTATATTCATGTAAATATAATCTCTAAAAACTAGTGATTTTACATTAAATATCTTGCCATGTTCTGATTATATAACCCGTGTTTTGAAATGTCAAGGAGAAAATTCCAACAATTCCCGTGCCTGAAACAGGGTGGAAATCCTTTGTAAAAAAATTCTTTATAAAAAGAGAATTTTCGTGTATGATATAGTAGAATATAAGCGGATCGTATATCCACTTGATAAATACCAGGATGAGAGGAGAACAGAAATGGGGATTCTGATTCGAGGAGGCCGGATCGTGGATGCGGCCACAGATACAGATAAGACAGGTGATATTTATCTGGAAGATGGAATCATTACGGAAATAGGCCAGAAGCTGAAAAAGAAAGACGGCGACCGTGTGATCGATGCAAAAGGAAAGCTGGTCATGCCGGGGATCATCGACCTTCATGTCCATTTTCGTGATCCGGGACAGACACATAAGGAAGATATCATGAGTGGTGCGGCGGCAGCAGCTCATGGTGGTGTGACAACGGTAGTTGCCATGCCAAATACAACTCCCACCATCGACAATCCGGACAGAGTAAATTATGTACATAATAAAGCAGCACAGGTTTCCGGTATTCATGTGCTTCAGGCTGGAGCAGCTACTAAGGGCGAAAAGGGAACAGAGATTGCGGATATTGCAGGAATGGTAAAGGCCGGAATCCCGGCAGTCTCCGAGGATGGCAAGTCCGTAATGAATACAGCACTCTGCAAAGAAGCGATGAAGATCGCGGCAGAGTGTGGGGTGCCGTTCTTTGACCACTGTGAAGATATCGATCTGCGTGGAGACGGATGTATGAATGATGATGAGAATGCCAGAAGACTGGGACTCCCGGGAATCTGCAATGCGGTGGAGGATACCATCACTGCCAGAGACATCATTCTTGCGCTGGAGACAGGGGTACATCTCCATCTCTGCCATTGTTCCACTTATGGAGATGCCCAGATGATGAAGATCGTAAAAGAAAAAGGATACGATAACATCACAGCAGAAGTATGCCCTCACCATTTTATCCTTTCATCTGATGATATCAAAACCGATGATCCGAATTACAAAATGAATCCGCCTCTTCGTACACCGAAGGACGTGGAGGCACTGAAAGAAGGACTTAAGGATGGCACGATCCAGGTGATCAGTACCGACCATGCCCCACACAGTGCCCAGGAAAAAACAGGATCTATGAAGAATACACCGTTCGGGATCGTAGGACTTGAGACAAGCCTTCCTCTTACCTATACAGAACTGGTAGAAAAAGGCGTGCTCACACTGAACCAGAAAAACTTCCCATGGTATTTCCGGAGATGAATCTGGAAAGGAAGCTGGCGATAAAAGTGAAGATCATCACTGTGAACATCATCACAAGACCGTTTCGGATATCCAGATTTTTGTTTTTTCCATATTCGTAGGCGGAAACCGCACTTGCCAGGACATCACTTGCCAGAGCGATTCCGATAGCCTGGTAAGGATCCATTCCAAGAAACGTAATGAGCATGGGACTGATGACAGCAGCCGCACTCATACCGGCAAAACCGGTTCCAAGTCCCGCACCAAGTCCGGCCAGGATACAGACAATAATCGTTGTGAGCATAATAAAAGTACCTTCTTTCTTATAATTTTTCCGTTAATGGTTACGGGAAAGCTTCAGGATATTAGTTTTGAATTTTTCAGCAGTGTCCATATAATGGGACAGTTCCTCCTGGGAGATTCCGGCAGTAAGGCGCTGGCCAAATTCCAGCTGGAGTTTCCGGCCTTCTTGCACAATACTGTCACTTTCAGAAGTAAGGATCAGCCGCCATACACGGCGGTCAGAAGGATCTGCCTGACGGATCAGATAATTGTTTTTTACAAGAAAATCCACAGCAACCGAAGTCATTCCGGAACGGATTCCACGGATCTCGCAGATATCTCTTGCCGTATTATAGTCCAGGTTATTGGACAGAAACATCAGAACATCAAAAACTGTCTGGCTTAGATGATATTTTTTGCATAAAGGCTGGCAGAAAGAATCGTAGGCCTTCATTGCCTGAGTACTGACTGCAATAAAATCAACGGGGGTCATGATCAGAAATCGCATCCTTTCCATATGAATATTATTTAAAAATAGATATTCTAATATTGGAATAATCACTGACATATGTCAATGACTTAGTTACTGTTCAGAGGTATGCATAAGTCATTGTA
>CAVEKJ010000316.1:0-2893 GCA_963616205.1 Prevotella sp. | reverse complement strand
GGTTTTTCTTTTCAAGTTTGGCTCTGGAATTACCGATCATGTCTTTGGTTTCCATGGAAAATCCACAGAGGAACTGACCAGGCTTTTTGTGTTGGCCCAGATATTTCAAAATGTCGTCTGTCCTCTCAAGCTCTATGGAAACCTGATTGTCTTTTTTCTTTACTTTATCTTCACTGACCTGCTTCGGACGGTAATCTGCCACAGCGGCAGCTTTGATGATGATATCCTGTTCATCACTTAAGCTGGTCACTGCCTCAAACATATCTCTGGCGGATACCACCGGAACGACTTTCACAAAAAGTGGCGGCTCAATGGCAGTAGGTCCGCTTACCAGTGTGACCTCTGCGCCTCTGAGCATAGCCATTTTTGCAATGGCATATCCCATCTTTCCCGAGGAATGGTTGGTGAGACAGCGAACCGGATCGATGGCTTCCTGGGTCGGTCCTGCTGTGACCAGGATTTTTTTCCCGGAAAGGTCTTTTTTGAAGGCGATTTCCTTCAGGATATATTCCAGAAGTGTTTCCGGCTCCGGCATTTTTCCGGCTCCGGTGTCTCCGCAGGCCAGATATCCGCTGGCCGGTGTGATCACCTCATACCCATAAGACTGAAGTTTCCGGATATTGTCCTGTACCACAGGATTCTCATACATGGCAGTATTCATGGCCGGTGCAAAGATCTTCTGGCATCTGCAGGCCATCACAGTTGTAGTGAGCATATCATCGGCAAGGCCGTTGGCGATCTTTCCGATCACATTGGCACTGGCAGGCGCGATCATCACCACATCTGCCTTCTTGGCAATGGATACATGTTCTACCTGAAACTGAAAATTCCGGTCAAAGGTATCTACCAGACATTTGTTCCCGGTCAGTGTCTCAAATGTGATGGGGTTGATAAAATTCGTGGCATTCTCTGTCATCAGCACATGGACATCCGCATGGAGCTTATGTAATGCACTTGCCAGATATGCGATCTTGTATGCGGCAATGCTTCCTGTGATGCCAAGAAGCACCGTTTTCCCTTTCAGCATCCTTCTCCCTCCTGTCAGTCAACCATTTTGATACTCTCGATCACTGGCTGCTGGTCTTTGGAAATGGTGCCATTACCGTCTGTCGGTTTGGCATCCTTGCAGATCTGATCCACGATATCCATTCCGGAAGTTACATGTCCGAATGCCGCATAATCGCCATCCAGATGTGTGGAGTCGGACTGCACGATAAAGAACTGGGAACTTGCGCTGTCCGGATCTGTACTGCGGGCCATGGAAATGGTTCCACGTACATGAGAAATATCATTCTTCACTCCGTTGCTGGAAAACTCACCTTTGATCGTATCCTTTGCTCCGCCGGTTCCGTCTCCGTTTGGATCTCCGCCCTGGATCATAAATCCGTCAATGATCCGGTGGAAAGTCAGTCCGTCATAAAAATTGTCCTGCACCAGTTTTACAAAATTGGTCACTGTGATCGGTGCGGTATCTGCATCCAGCTCTACATCGATCTCGCCGTAATCCTGAACGGTAATGGCTGCATGATGAGTTCCGGTCAGCTGCTGGCTGGTATCGATCACGGTTGTTCCTGCCATGGCAGCATCTTCGGAACCATCCGAAAATTCTCCGTCTACGCTGTCTGTATCGTCTGTACTGTCTGTGGAACTGTCTTCAGAATCTTCTGCAGCATCGGAAGTGTCCTCTGTATCATCGGAAGCTTCCTCCTGGTCATCTGCGCTTTCTTCCTGGTCGGAAAAACCTGCCTCTTCTGCCTCTTCTTCGGAAACTGCCTTGGCTGCTGTTTCTTCATCGACACCTGTCTGGCCTTCTGTCTTCTCCTCTTCCAGAGATTCTTCCTTCTGGTCTGCTGTATCAGAAGTGTTCTCTGTGCTTCCGCATCCTGAGAGCATTCCTGCGGTAAGAACCGTCGCAAATAATACAGATAAAACTTTGCGTTTCATATTTATAAATCCTCCTTATCAGATCCCCAAAACGCCTGTTACAGCGTTTCCAGGTGAGTTTTTTCACTCTCCCCCTGTAAGCTTTCCTCAGTTTAACATTATCCTTTCATAAAGTCAACTTTACACCAGAGCGGAACCTGGATTCCCTGTGTTTTTGCCTTGTATCTCTTCTGGTTCTCTGCTAAAATAATCCATGGAGTTTTATTATGGACTCTGTACATATAAGAAAGCGAGGAATCAACATGGAAAAGATCACAAGTTTTACCATTGACCATATCAAACTTCAGCCAGGCGTATACGTTTCACGTAAAGACCCGGTAGGGGATCAGATGATCACTACTTTCGATATCCGTATGACATCTCCCAACGAGGAGCCGGTTATGAACACTGCAGAGCTTCACGCTATGGAGCATCTGGCTGCTACTTTCCTGCGTAATCATAAAGAATTCGGCCCGAAAGTGATCTACTGGGGTCCTATGGGCTGCCGTACCGGAAATTATCTTCTTCTCAATGGCGATTACGAATCCAGGGATATCGTTCCGCTGATGATCGAGATGTTTGAATTTATCCGTGACTTCGAAAGAGAGATCCCGGGAGCTTCCCCGAAAGACTGTGGAAACTATCTGGATATGAATCTTGGCATGGCCAAATATCTGGCGAAGAAATTCCTGAATGAAGTTCTCTACGATATCAAACCGGACCGTCTCGTATATCCGGAATAAGATGAGGGATCATTTCTGCAGACTGGCAGGATATATATCATAAGATAAAAACAGGCAGCTGTATCGGTATTTTTCACATACGCTACAGTTGCCTGTTTTTCATTTATTTTATTTACAAAAAAGATACAGAAAGATAACTCCGGTTCTCCGGCTTTGATTCTACTGTGCTGCTTCTGCGGAAGTATCAGAAGTATCCGCTGTCGCTGCTCCGACCGGAGGTGTTGTGC
>CAVEKJ010000315.1:0-2894 GCA_963616205.1 Prevotella sp. | reverse complement strand
ACAGCGGAAGAACAGGAAATCTTATCCCGGTACGTTGGCTGGGGAGGTCTTGCAGATGCATTTGATGAGACAAAAACTGCATGGGAGACAGAATATCTGGAATTAAAGACGGTTCTTACACCAGAGGAATATGCGGCGGCCAGAGCTTCCACCTTAAATGCTCATTATACACAGCCGATTGTGATTGAAAGTATGTATCAGGTGTTGGAGAATCTTGGATTTACAAAAGGTAATATTCTGGAGCCATCTATGGGAGTCGGGAACTTCTTTGGAATTCTTCCGGAGAATCTAAACCATTCCAAACTCTATGGTGTGGAACTGGACAGTATCAGCGGCAGAATTGCAAAGCTACTCTATCCTGATGCCAATATTCAGATCAAAGGTTTTGAGAAGACAGATTATCCTAATGACTTTTTTGATGTGGCGATTGGAAATGTGCCATTTGGTGCATACAAGGTCAATGACCGTCAGTATGACCGCTACAATTTCATGATCCATGATTACTTTCTTGCCAAGACTATAGACCAGTTACGTCCAGGTGGTGTAGCTGCATTGATCACAACAAAGGGAACCATGGATAAGGCGTCACCGGAAGTCCGGAAATATCTGGCAGAGCGGGCAGATCTGTTGGGAGCAATCCGACTGCCGAATACAGCTTTTAAGGCAAATGCAGGAACAGAAGTCAGTGCTGATATCCTGGTTTTCCAGAAGAGGGAAAGCCTTACGAAAGAAATGCCGGGATGGATAAATCTGGATAGTGATGTCAATGGTATTACAGTCAATCAGTATTTTGTTCAGCATCCGGAAATGATTCTGGGTGAAATGAAAGAAGTGTCCGGTCCGTATGGTATGGAAACAACCTGTGCTCCAATGGAAGGAGCGGATCTGGAATTACAGTTACAAGAAGCTGTGAAACACATTAAGGGAAGCATGGTACCGGCAGTAGATGTGGAAACAGAACTGGATGAGATGCCAGAGAGTATTCCAGCAGATCCAAATGTCCGAAATTACAGCTATACGGTGGTAGATGATCAGGTATATTACCGTGTCAACTCTTTGATGAATCAGGTGAAGATGCCTGCCGCTACTGCAGAACGTGTAAAAGGGATGGTTGCAATCCGTGATACTGTCCGAGAGCTGATCGCTATGCAGATGGAGGAAAACGTCACAGATGAAGAAATCCAGAAACAGCAGGAAAAACTAAATCAGGTTTATGATACCTACACGGCAAAGTATGGAGTCATTGGAAGTAATGTCAACAAACGGGCGTTTTTTGATGACTCTTCTTATTGCCTATTGTGTTCTCTGGAAGATCTGAACGAAGATGGAACATTGAAGCGGAAAGCAGATATGTTTACAAAACGAACCATCAAAAAGGCAGTAGCAGTAACCAGTGTAGAAACAGCGACAGAAGCGTTAGCATTATCTTTGAATGAAAGAGCAAAGGTAGATCTGACCTATATGGCACAGCTGACTGGAAAGACAGAAGAAAAAATCACGGAGGAACTGGTTGGAGTTATCTTTAAGAATCCACTGACAGACCAGTGGGAGAGCGGAGATGAGTATTTCTCTGGCAATGTCAGGGATACATTAAACACTGTGAGAACTTTTGCAGAGAATCATCCGGAATTTACACCGAATGTTCGTGCTTTAGAGGCAGTTCAGCCGAGAAATCTGGAAGCATCCGAGATTGAGGTGCGTGTTGGAGCTACATGGATTGAACCTTCGGATTATCAGAATTTTATGGTAGAACTGCTTCATACGCCATGGTATCTTGCACAGAAGGAAATACAGGTAAAATTCTCTGAGGTAAATGGTGAGTGGAGGATTACAGGAAAGAATGCTGACAGTCCCAAAAATGCGTTTGCCTATGCAACGTATGGAACTGAGAGAGCAAATGCCTATAAGATTCTGGAAGATACCCTGAACCTGAAAGATGTACGCATCTATGATAAGAGTGTCAATGAGAATGGTGATGAAATCCGTGTCCTAAATAAGAAAGAAACCATGCTGGCACCACAGAAGCAGGATGCCATGAAAGCAGCATTTAAAGACTGGATTTTTAAAGATCAGCAGAGGCGTGAACGACTGGTAAAGGTGTACAATGAACGATTTAACAGCATCCGTCCCCGTGAATACGATGGTAGTCATTTGACTTTCCCAGGAATGAATCCGGAAATAGAGCTTCGTCCGCATCAGAAAAATGCTGTTGCACACCAGCTTTACGGAGAGAATGTGCTTCTGGCTCATGTAGTAGGAGCTGGGAAGACCTACGAGATGGTAGCGGCTGCGATGGAGAGCAAACGTCTGGGATTATCTCAGAAAAACCTCTTTGTCGTTCCAAACCATTTGACGGAGCAATGGGGAGCGGAGTTCCTGCAGTTATATCCGGGAGCCAATATCCTGGTAGCAACCAAGAAAGATTTTGAACCGGCAAACCGAAAGAAGTTCTGTGCCCGGATCGCTATGGGAAATTATGATGCTATTATCATTGGACATTCCCAGTTTGAGCGTATTCCAATCTCTGATGAACGTCAGGAAGCCATGTTACGGAAGCAGATTGATGATCTGGAAATGGCAATTCAGAGTGCAAGGTATGAACAGGATGGCGGACATTATACCGTCAAACAGATTGAAAAGACCAGAAATACACTGCAGACAAGGCTGGAAAAACTGAATCAGAAAGAGAAAAAAGATCAGGTAGTTACGTTTGAAGAACTGGGAGTGGATCACTTGTATGTAGATGAAGCACACAGCTATAAAAATGCGTTTCTTTATACAAAAATGAGAAATGTAGCCGGGATTGCCCAGAACGAAGCACAGAAGTCTGCGGATATGTTCAATAAATGTCAGTATCTGGACGAGATTACCGGAGGCAAGGGCATTACCTTTGC
>CAVEKJ010000314.1:0-2897 GCA_963616205.1 Prevotella sp. | reverse complement strand
CTTATACGGTGGATCCTCTTCCTACAGCAGACCAATGCGCAGCTTGTTGCTGCTTTCTATATACCTGCATTGCTTTGCACGCCTGCCCGTCTGTGGATCTTCGTGTATGACCTTGTAAATATAGGTTTTCACATTCTTCTCCTGTCCGTCCTGCTGCCGTTATCCTCTGATCAATAGCCCCGGCCCAGTGCTTTAATCTTCGACTTCAATAAGCTCTTTAATATCCACCTTAAGAGCCTTTGCAATTTTCTCACCAACTACATCAGAACATGATTTACCTGATTTGATATAATTCATAAGGAAAGTATCAGATTCAGAGTAGAGAAAAAGAGCAGTTCTGAAAAGATTAGAACTGCTCTGAATGTGATTCTTTCCAATTGTACCCAGTCGCGGAAGTCTGGTTATGTTATATATGGGAAAAGTATTTTTCTCTTTTGGGTAAAAACAGCTGTATTTAGTAACATATAGCAATCTTTTTACCATTATCAGATACTAATGATAGCTTATCTTTGAAAAAAGGGTATATTTCGCGGACCTTCTTACGGAGGTCTAAAAAAATATTATGTAAAAACAGTGTAGTATCAGGAAGGTGCATACATTCTGCCAATGGTGTGCATGCGATTACACCCGCATTCCGGACAGATACAGATATCTGTATCCCAGACTGCTTTTAGCAGTTCTGCGATGGAAAGCCCTGTATATCTGGCGCGGAAACGCTGATGTCCCTGGAGTGTAAAAATTAATTTCAGATTCCTGCTTTTCCCACGGTTATTCAGAAATCCATAATAACGGATCTTTTGAAAACCGGCTGGAAGTACATGCATGAGATATCTCCGGATAAATTCGGTACTCTCCAGTGTGATCTCCCTGCGCGGTTCACCCGGTTTTTTGCCCCGTGCGGAAAAAGTTACTTTATGTTCATGAACAGACAGGATACGGCTGTTTGAAATGGCAACTTTATTCGTATATCTTCCAAGGTATTCAATGGCATTGCCAAAGCCGTTAAAAGTCTCTTTGATGTAAGGACACCAGTCCTTTTTATAGAGGGCATTGCGGAATTCGGCCCATTCCCATGAATTACGGAGTTTTTCGCAGGAAGAGGAAAATACCAGTACCTGTTTTTTGTAGAGAGAATCCAGTCCGGCAAGATATTTTCCTTTGAATTTATCCCTCAATACCCCGGTAGGAATAAAAAAGCTGTTTTTAGATTTCCGTATCTTACGGTCAGGAGTTAATCCCCCGCCGGAAATAATACAGTGCATATGTACATGATAGCCCAATTCCTGGTTCCATGTATGGAGGACCTGTATGATCCCGGGTGTTGCGCCGAGCCACTTTTTGTCGGCAGAAAGTTCTAAAAGTGTCTGTGCACAGCATCTGTGTAAAAGCGAATAAAGAAGCTTCTGGTTACAATAGATCAGGGGGTTCAGTTCATGTGGAAGTGTAAATACCACATGGAAGTAAGGGGAATCAATGACTTCCGCCCTGCGTCTGTCTACCCAGATCTCCTTGTTGACAGCCTGACAGTTCGGGCAGTTACGGTTACGGCAGGAATTGTTGTGGAATTCCATATGTCCGCAATCGGGGCACTGTGAGATATTTATACCGAGATTTCCGGTTTTACAGTTCAGGATGGCCCGGGAAGCTTTCTTTTGGGCAAAGGACTGAACGACACCGGAACGTTCAAAATCCGGATAGGAATACTGCCATATCTGCTGGATCTTAGGACAATTCATGAAACATACCTCCCATCTTGTCAAACGGATTCGCAGAAGATGTAAAAGTTCCGGAAGAAAGATGGACATAAATAACAGTGGAGTTAAGACTGCGGTGTCCAAGGAGAGCCTTTAAAGTCAGCAGATCCGTACCATCTTCGTAATGATAGGTAGCAAAGGCATGACGGAAGGTATGGCAGGTAAAGCGGTGTTCCCATCCCAGTTCTTTTTCATGGGAGCGTATAAAGTCAGGGACGCATTGATGGTCGATTGGTTTTTCGGGATTCCGTTTTTGAGGGAAAAGCCAGTCCTTCGGACGTTTATCAGTCGGAAGGGAATACCAGTATTGGAGAATGATCTGCCATGCCTGTTCAGAAAGCTGTGCATATCGGGAGGAACGATTCTTAGAAGCACGTATCAGGATTCTGCCATTCGAATGTTCAATATCAGAACATTTTAAATGACGGACTTCGCCAATGCGGAGACCGGCGGAAAACATCAGGCATAACAAAGCTTTGAACTTCAAATCAGAGATAGTGGAAAGAAAGGCCTGCATTTCCTGCCTGGAAGGGACAAAAGGGAGATAGGCATCAAACTTCCGGAAAGGAAGCTGATAAGGATCCCAGGGTTTGTGCAGAACATAGAGGGTGAAAAAGCGGAGCTGTGAAATACAGGCATTGATGCTACGGTCAGAAAGTCCACGGGAATTCTGGAGCCAGAAAATAAAATCACGCAGATCCTGCCAGGAAGCGTCTTCCGGAGAACAGCAGCGGATATCTGAGAGATAGTGCAGATAAGCTGAAATGTAAGTGGTATAAGACGTAATGGTGTGATCAGTAAGACCACGCAGGTATAACATGTCCTTAAAAAGTTTTAAATAATCGTTCATAGTGGAACCTCCTAAAAATAAAATGATAAGTTTAAGTAAAACAAAACCATTTCATTAAGGAGGCGGGCGATAAAAAAATCCACAAAATTCAGATATGTAGTTGTTGAGTTTAAAAATCCATGTTAAAGTAATCATAGCAGTTTTTTTGTTTATGAAGTTGTTTGGTGTGGTAACTTAACAATACATCATAAATTTAAAAACTGCTATTTTTTTATTAAAAAGTAGTGGTTGCATGTACTTAGTGTCTGCTGATTAAATAAAAATCAACTTATAATCGTTGGTTTTACAGCATT
>CAVEKJ010000313.1:1601-2898 GCA_963616205.1 Prevotella sp. | reverse complement strand
CCCTTAAACGGTACAGTGTGGCTTCTTTGCCCTGAGAAGAAAGAAGATATACACGCAAAACACCTTTCAGAAGAAAAAGAGTTCCCAGGCACTGGCGCTCTTCTGACTGCACGGCAGCGCCGGCCGGATAGTGAAGTTCCCGGATATTATCAAGAAGGAAATTCTGGTCTTCTTCGGTCATATGTTCCCAGAAGGGAAAAGCCTGAAAGTAGTTCAGACAGCTGTTTCGGTCCATAAAAAGGTACTCCTTTATAAAAATGTGTAGTATCCATTTTAGCGCGGTTTGCGTGGAAACACAACAGAAACAACAGAAACTGCATCTTTATGGAAGAACGGGAATCGCTTTTTTTTCTATTTACATCCAGGAATGAGAACGTTATAATCATAAAGCGAAAAGAACGAAGCAGAAAAATAATGAAAACTGCCGGAGAAAGAGAAGAATCATCCGGCAGAGGTTAGGAGATATAAATTTTGAAAATCTTACTTGCAGCGTGCAACGCAAAATATATCCATTCCAATCTTGCGGTATATAACCTGAAATCCTGTTCCGGAGAATATACTTCACAGGTTGTGATCAAGGAATACACGATCAATCAGATCCGGGATGATATCCTGAAAGACATCTATCTGGAGCAGCCGGATGTGATCTGTTTTTCCTGCTATATCTGGAATATTTCCTTTGTAAAAGAACTGGTACCGGATCTTAAGAAGATCCTTCCTGATGCAGAGTTCTGGGCAGGTGGTCCGGAAGTATCCTATGATGCAGTGGAATTTCTGAAAAAGAACCCTGCATTTTTCGGTGTGATGGTAGGAGAGGGAGAGGAAACTTTCCATGAACTGGCAGGCTATTATATAGAAAGAAAACCGGAAAGCCTGAAAGAAATCCGTGGCGTGGCCTTTCATGATGAAACCAAAGTCCCGGATATCGTACACACAGGCTGGCGGGAACTGATGGATTTAAGCAAAGTTCCCTTTGCGTACAGCAATCTTACTGAGTTTAAAAACCGCATTATTTATTACGAGAGCAGCAGAGGCTGTCCGTTTTCCTGCAGCTACTGTCTTTCTTCCATAGATAAGAAGCTCCGGTTCCGCGACATTGAACTTGTAAAAAAAGAGCTGCAGTTTTTTATCGATCATAAAGTCCCACAGGTTAAATTTGTTGACCGTACCTTTAACTGCAAACATGACCATGCCATGGCAATCTGGCGGTATATTACGGAACATGACAACGGGATCACCAATTTTCATTTTGAGATTTCCGCGGATCTTCTCCGTGAGGAAGAACTGGCGCTGATGA
>CAVEKJ010000313.1:0-1591 GCA_963616205.1 Prevotella sp. | reverse complement strand
GATCGCACTGATCCGTACGATGCGTCCGGGGATGATCCAGCTGGAGATCGGTGTGCAGTCCACCAATCCACAGACCATCAAAGCCATCCGGAGGACCATGGATTTTGAAAAACTGAAAGGAATTGTAGACCAGATCCACAGTTTTGGAAATATCCACCAGCATCTGGATCTGATCGCAGGTCTTCCCTATGAAGGCTATGACAGCTTCCATAAGTCTTTCTGTGATGTGTATGCACTGCGTCCAGAACAGTTTCAGCTTGGTTTCCTAAAGGTTCTGAAAGGTTCCCACATGATGGAGATGACGGAAGAATATCAGATCCTTTACAAAGACCGGGAGCCATATGAGGTGCTTTCCACGGCCTGGCTTACCTATGGGGAAATTTTGCGGCTGAAAATGGTGGAAAGTATGGTGGAAGTGTATTATAATAGTGGTCAGTTCAAAAATACCCTTGTATTTCTGGAAAAATATTTCGAAGATCCGTTCCGGATGTACGAGGCGCTGGGCAGATTTTATGAGAAAAAAGGATATTCCGAGATTTCTCATTCCAGGATGAGACGTTATGAGATCCTGATGGAATTTGCCGGAGAACATAGGGAGATCCCCCTGGAAGCCCTTTCCGATGTGATGCTCCTGGATCTTTATCTTCGAGAGAATTTAAAGAGCAGGCCATCTTTCGCATCGGATCAGAAGCCATACGAGCGGATGATCTGGGATTACCGGAAAGCGGAAAAAATCCCGAAGACCGCCCATATCGAGGTGTTCCGGGATGGAAAGAAACTTCTTTTTGATTACACAGACAGGGATCCTCTGACCAATAATGCGCGATTAACGGATATTACAGATGAGGTGAATAAAGATTATGGGAATGTTTGATCCGAAAAAAAGAAAAGTGATCACAGCGATCATCGCAGTTATTCTGGTTCTGGCAATGGTAGTTCCAACTGTGCTTTCGCTGATCATTTACTAAGGCGGCAGTTATGAAACTTGGGAAAAAAGCACTGGAAGCACTTCAGGCGGAAATTGACGGACAGCTGACGTGTGGGGACGAACTGATCGTGGCGGGACCTGTGGCAGCAGAGGGAACGGCGTGGATCACGGAGAATCACCATGACAGACTGCGGAACTTTTTTGCGGAACGCTTCCTTGAGGATGCAAGAAGACTTCCGGAAGTCTACGGAACAGGAATGGAAAAAGAGAACAATCAGGTCTGGAAGATGGCGGAAGAAGCAGGAGCCAGTGCCAGGTATCTGATGGGGGAGGGCGGTTTTCTCGCAGCCCTCTGGAAAATGGCGGAAGCATCCGGGGTTGGTCTGGAAGTAGACCTTCGCAGTGTACCTGTCCGGCAGGAAACCATAGAGATCTGTGAGATTTTTGACATGAATCCCTATAAACTTCTTTCCGGGGGAAGTGTGCTTCTGGGAATCCAGGGCGGCGATGCGTTTGTGCAGGAGCTACGGAGAGAAGGGATCATGGCTGCAGTGATCGGGCAGACCAATTCCGGGAATGACCGGCTTCTCTACAGCGGCGGAAATGCCAGATATCTGGAACGGCCGGCGGATGATGAGATTAAAAAGCTTGGCTTGTTAATCT
>CAVEKJ010000312.1:0-2911 GCA_963616205.1 Prevotella sp. | reverse complement strand
GTGCGATACCGATCCTTCGGGAGGCGGGGGTCACGTCCAGGGTGGTGAGCCTGAAACCGTGGAAAGATCCTGACGAGTTTATTAAGAATGAAGGCGCAGAGGCTTTTGAGGAGCGTCTCAACCATGCCATGGACAGTTTTATGTTCCGCGTGCATATTGCAGAGCAGGAATTTGCGATGGATGCGCCTCAGGGACAGAATCAGTTTTTTGAGCGGTGTGCGGAAATGCTTCTGGAGCTTTCCGATGAACTGGAGAGGAATCTTTATATAGAAGCAGTTGTGAAGGAATATGGCCGCTATGGAGTAGGCGTGGAGGATATCCGCAAAAGGGTCAACACACTGGCTCTGAAGGGAACGCCTGCAGAAAAACGGATTCAGCCGAAGTCAACATCGGCAACTTCAGAAACCAGAAAAAAAGAATCTGCCGCAGACAAAGCACAGAAGCTGATGCTTACCTGGCTTGTAAACTATCCGGGGATTTTTGATCAGGTGGAAAAATATATTTCACCTTCGGATTTTGTGGTACCGCTTTATAAAGAGGTAGCCCAGATGCTGTTTGATCAGCATAAGGAGGGAGAAACCAATCCGGGAAAACTTCTCAATGCTTTTACAGACAGCGAGGAACAGAGGGAAGTGGCATCACTTTTTAACGCCACCATCCATCTGGAAAACGAAGGAGAACAGCAGAGAGCTTTTTCTGATACGCTGCTGCGGATCAAGGAAGAGAGCCTGAAAGAAAAAAACCGTACCTGGGACCCGTCAGACATGGCAGGGCTTCAGGAACTGATAAAAGCAAAAAAAGAACTGGAAGACCTTGGAAGAAAGAGGCAGCAGCTGCATATTTCTTTCAATTAAGGATAAAATATAAACACTATATGGAGGTATAGAGCACCTATGGAAATGAATATGGCAAAATTCAGCGAGAAACTTGTAGAGCTTCTTGAACTTGCAAAAAAGAAAAAGAATGTGCTGGAATATCAGGAGATCAGTGATTTCTTCAAAGATTCCCCACTGGAAGTGGATCAGATGGAGAAGGTTTTTGATTTCCTGGAAGCCAGCGGTGTGGACGTTCTCCGTATCACAGAAAACAGCGGTGACGAACTCCTCCTTGATAATGATATGGAAATGGATGGGATTGAAGATGAAGAAGAGGTAGAGCTTGATAAGATCGACCTCTCTGTGCCGGAGGGTGTCAGCATCGAAGATCCGGTCCGTATGTACCTGAAAGAAATCGGCAAAGTCAGTCTGTTAAGTGCAGACGAGGAGATCGAGCTTGCAAAAAGAATGGAAAAAGGTGATGAAGCTGCCAAAAAACGTCTGGCAGAAGCAAACCTTCGTCTTGTTGTCAGCATCGCGAAACGTTATGTGGGACGTGGAATGCTGTTTCTTGATCTGATCCAGGAAGGAAACTTAGGTCTTATCAAAGCCGTTGAGAAGTTTGATTACCGAAAAGGCTACAAGTTCAGTACCTATGCAACCTGGTGGATCCGTCAGGCTATTACAAGAGCCATTGCGGATCAGGCGCGTACCATCCGTATCCCGGTGCATATGGTAGAAACCATCAACAAGCTGATCCGTGTTTCCCGTCAGCTGCTCCAGGAGCTTGGACGTGAACCTACGCCGGAAGAGATCGCTGAGGAGATGGACATGCCGGTAGACCGTGTACGTGAGATCCTTAAAATCTCCCAGGAACCGGTATCCCTGGAAACCCCGATCGGTGAGGAGGAAGACAGCCATCTTGGAGATTTCATTCAGGATGACAATGTTCCGGTACCGGCAGATGCAGCTGCATTTACCCTTCTGAAAGAACAGCTGGTAGAAGTTTTAAGTACTCTTACTGACCGTGAGCAGAAAGTTCTCCGTCTTCGTTTCGGACTGGACGATGGACGTGCCAGAACCCTGGAGGAAGTTGGTAAAGAATTTAATGTTACAAGAGAACGTATCCGTCAGATCGAAGCGAAAGCTCTGCGCAAACTGCGTCATCCCAGCCGCAGCCGCAAGCTGAAAGATTACCTTGACTGATAGAAATATATCCGTACAGCTTTCCATGCGTCTTCGTGCCATTGCCGGTATGGTAACAGAGGGAAACCGGCTGGCAGACGTAGGATGTGACCATGGCTACCTGTCCATCTATCTCGTCAGTGAGAAGAAAGTTCCGTCAGCCATTGCCATGGATGTGCGTCCGGGACCGCTTTCAAGAGCCAGGGAAAATATTTCCCGCTATGGCCTTGAAGATTACATAGAAACCCGTTTAAGTGACGGGCTTGCGAAACTTGAACCAGGAGAAGGCGATACCCTGGTGATCGCGGGAATGGGCGGTCCTCTGATGGAGAGGATATTACATGATGGAGCGAAGGTCCGGGAGGGGTTTCAGGAACTGATCCTGCAGCCTCAGTCGGACCTTCCTCATTTCCGGCATTTTCTTTCTGAAATCGGCTGGGAGATCGTAAGTGAGGAAATGATAAAAGAAGATGGAAAATTTTATCCTATGATGAAAGCGGTACGTGTGCAGAATGGGAAAAACGTTACCTATACAGAGGAAGAGGAATGGTTTGGTCCATTTCTTCTGAAAAATCGCCACCCGGTTTTGAAGGAGTATCTTATCCGGGAGGCATCCATCCGTGAAAAAATACTGGCCGGTCTTTCTGATGCATCGTCTGCGTCTGCAAAAGAACGTCTTGCTGAAGTAAAGGAGGAAATGGGGCTGATAAAGTCAGCTCTGAAACGATATGAAAGCATATGAACTGATCAAATGGCTGAATGAGCATCATCCGCAGAAATTTGCGGAGGACTGGGATAATGTGGGACTTCTGGTAGGAGATGACCAGAAAGAGATTTCCCGTGTATTTTTAGCCCTGGATCTTACAGAGCCGGTTTTGGATGAGGCAGTAAAAGCTGGGGCAGATATGATC
>CAVEKJ010000311.1:0-2916 GCA_963616205.1 Prevotella sp. | reverse complement strand
ATCTTCTCCAGCTTCCTTTAAGTCTTGTGTTCACACGTTTTATGAACCTGTTTTCCGCCCTGCTGCCATCTCCTGATAATATGGCATCCCGTCTTCTGGTCCTTGCAGCTGGAATTATCCTCACCGGAATCGGCGCCGCCATGTCCCTGAACATGCGAATTATCCCCAATCCGGGAGATGGAATTGTACAGGCCATCTCGGACTGTGTTGGAAAATCCGTTGGCTTTACCAAGAACTGTTTTGACCTTTTTAATATCTGCCTCACCATTTCCATCAGTCTGATCTTTGCACATAAACTGATCGGAATCGGCCTTGGAACCGTAGTCGCCGTACTTGGGGTGGGACGTGTGATCGCAGTATTTAATCATCTTTTTATGAAAAAAATGACAGCTGCCGCAGGCGTGGAGTACTGATCTCCACTGCCGCTAGGCAGCTGTCTTATTTTTTGCCTGATCCCTATTTCATTGTCCACTGCACCAGAACTGCTGCTACAATCTGCACCAGCAATATCACCGGTACGCCAACCGCAAATTTGGCTTTGCGGGTTTTGTGGTGGAAAAATTGCATACCAAAGACTGCTCCGATACTGCCACCGATGACAGCGCTTAAGAGCAACGTCTTCTCCGGAATTCTCCACATATTGCGGCGGGCTTTCTGCTTGTCGATACCAAAAAGCACAAAGGCCAGGATATTGACGGCAAGCAGATAATAATATATGTAATCATTCATAATTTTCCCTCCAGACTCAGTGTCCTATATTTCGGACTGAAGCAAATGTATGCATTCAATTCTCAAAAAATCAATATAATAAGATGCTATCATTTTCTGAATGCAGATCGCATTTTACACTTCCATATTCACTACAGTTTTATGATCAGTACCGGTATCGGCGGATTATTGGGCCGGTTTGCATATTCCGACTGGATGACCAGATATTTATGTGGATCCAGCTGCCGGATAAATGCAAGCATCTCATCCCGCTCTTCAAATCCAGTATCCCCACCACTGTAAATACAAAGTGTCATAAGACCGCCTTTTTTCAGAAGTGTGAGGCCGCTTTCCACGGCTTTCCTGCTGCTGTCTGCTCTGGTTGCGATAGAATGGTCTCCTCCGGGAAGATAACCCAGATTGAATGTAATGCAGGATACGGTTGCCGATTCTGCATAAGCAGCCATATTTTCATGGGAATCCAGGATCAGCTGATAATTCTCCGGACAGTTTTCTTTTTTCAGGCGTTCTTCTGTATGTTCCAGCGCCTGTTTCTGGATATCAAATGCCAGAACATGTCCCTTTTCTCCTGCTAACCTACTCAACAAAGCTGTGTCATTACCATTTCCCATGGTTGCGTCAATACAGGTATCTCCCGGCATGACCTGCTGCCGGATAAAATGCTGGGTATATGCGGTGATCTGAAGATTTTTCATACGGTGATCCCCCTGTTCTTATCAATCTGCTTCCACAAACCATGTGGATATTTACCATCTTTTACAGCTCGTGATAATACGGGCAGATATCCTCATAATGTCCGTCTTTCATACGGAAGCCCTTCGGGATCACACCAAGCTGGGTAAATCCAAGTCTCTCATAGAGATGTCTTGCATGAACATTGCAGGCTACAACCGCATTAAACTGCAGCACGCCAAAGCCGTGTTCTTTTCCCTGTACCAGGCAGTCGGATACCAGTTTTTCTCCGATGTGAAGACCTCTGGAATCTCTGCTTACCGCATAGCTGGCATTGCAGATGTGGCCGCATCTTCCGATGTTGTTTGGATGAAGGATGTAAAGGCCGTAAACTTTTCCGGTCTCACTGTCAACTGCAGCAGCTGTGTAAGTCTGCTCTGCGAAAAAGGATTTTCCGGTTTCCTCGTTCAGATACTCTTCCTGTGGAAAAGCCACTCCATCTTCTACAACTTCATTCCAGATCCGGATCAGATCCGGAAGATCTTTTTCTTCGTATTTTCTTACTGTGATATTCATGATAATTATCTCCTCTCCGTCCAGGCTTTCAGAACTTTCCCAAAACATGGCCCGGTTTTATCTTTTTATATATTTTATCTGCTCTTCGCAATATACATTTTCATGATACTCTGCTGTCCGTTTATAGCAGTTCCACATTCCGCCCGTCTCTTCTGATCACGCCTTCATCCGAAAGATTTTTGATCTCACGCATCATAGCACTACGGTCCACACTTAAATACTGGGCCAGTGCGGTATAGGACATGGGCAGTTTAAACTTTCCGGTGTTTTTTTCCGCAGCCAGAGAATGCAGATAGGCCATCAGTTTCTTTCTGGTAGAAGATCTGGAGAGCATATAGATCCGGTCCGTCTGCTGCCTGGACCGAAGCGCTGTCATCTGCAAAAGGTTGCTGACCATCTGGCTGTGATGGTGACAGGCATTTTCGCAGCGTTTGATCACATGCTCATAATCAATAAACATGACCTTCGTCTCTGTGGTGGCACATACGTAATAATGCTGGGAATCTGACGGAAGTAAAAAAGGCTCACCAAATACACTGTCCTTATTCAATTCATCGATCACATATTCATTTCCCTCTTCATCACAGCAGAAAAGAACCGCCCGTCCCTCCTGGATCAGACCGATCTTTTTCATGGAGCTGGAATACTCCATGATCGTCTCTCCATTCTGAAAAACAGCCTCCCGGACTTTAAAACAGACACGCATTCTTTCCTGCTCTTCGGGCAAAATATCTGTAAATAAGGTAATGTGCTCCATCGTTTTTCCTCCCACCGGCAAAATAATTTTGCTGCATGTTTCTGATTTTATACCAGTACGAAAAAAATGTAAAGTCTGGAAAATTACTCCCATTTTGTTGTATTTGCAACAGTTTTTGCCAGCGGAATCTGTTATATTTTTATCAAAGTTAAGGAACAAACAAAACACTACAACATATAAAT
>CAVEKJ010000310.1:0-2919 GCA_963616205.1 Prevotella sp. | reverse complement strand
GGTTATAAACAATGCGGTTTTCCAGTCCCATGACAACATCCAGATTTCGAAGTCCGATATCGGTATCTACAACTGCAACCTTTTTCCCCATGGCAGCCAGTCCGGTTCCGATGTTTGCTACGGTGGTAGTTTTTCCAACACCGCCTTTTCCGGATGTAATGACAATGACTTCACTCATGTTTTCTGATTCCTCCTATAAAATGTTCCACACTTCTGGTATCCTCATAAAGTTCGTTTAGTCATTCGATACATTACTGGTGTCGCTTGCTGCATAGCCAGTGAGAATGGTGCTTTCATCTGCAAGTCCGAAAATGTATTTAAAGATATCATTTGCTGCAAGGCAGGCATTACCGGATGCATATCCGTTTGCGATTCGAACGGATATTGCGTATTTCGGATCAGAAACCGGTGCATATCCGATAAAGAGTGCATTGTTCGGATGATAATAATCAATCTCGGCAGTACCGGTTTTTCCGGCTACATCTACTCCAAGTCCGTTAAACTGGTCATGTGTCTGTACTACACGGTACATACCTTCATGGATATCGTCCCAGATATTACTGGAAATATCCAGCTGTCCAGCTGTTTCGGAAGGATATTCTTTTATCAGGTTTCCTTTGGAATCCGTTACACGGTCCAGAAGGGAAAGTTTATATATTGTACCGGAAGTGGCGATCGTTGAAGCGTAACGTGCAAGCTGGCTGGTCGTAAACATATTGGTACCCTGTCCAATGTAGGAAGGAACCGCATTTTTGTCAGAGACCTGCGGAGAAGCCTCGGAGATTTCAATACCGGTTTTCTGATCCAGTCCCATAAGGGAAGCATATTTCTGCAGCATTCCAAGACTTCTGGCTTCAGAGAAATTGCCCTCGGAATCTTTACCAAGTTCAAAACCGATGGTAGTGAAAAATACGTTACAGGACTGCTCGATGGCTTCACGGATATCCAGAGAACCATGGCCCTGTTTATTCCAGCAGTTGATCGAAGGAGTTACAAGGTCAAAGCTGCCGGTACATTCAATATAAGTGCTATCATCTACCACGCCTTCGGACATACCGGCAACTGTAGATAAGATCTTCAAGGTGGAACCTGGTGCTGTCTTCTGCTGTGTTGCCTTGTTGAAAAACGGACTGGAAAGATCTGTGGAAAGTTTGGCATAATAATCGGTATCCATATTGTTGGTCAGACGGTTATTGTCATATCCGGGATAGGAAACACATGCGAGAACATTTCCAGTTGTGGTATCTGTGATCACTGCAGATGCGGAACATGGAGCCAGCGCAAGCTGTGCCGGAGTGATCTCAAGACTTGCGATCTTGCGGTACATGAAAGTATAGGCGTCCAGACCGCCGGAAGCCATTGTCTGATACAGCTCGTCTTCTTTGGAGAGAACACCCTGTTCATAGAGAACAAGACAGAGCTCTTCTCCGCTGATGGTATCTTCCTGCAGCATATATTTATACAGAAGTTTTGAAAAACCGGTGTCTGTCTTCAGATAATCAATGATATAGTCCGTCAGTGCCTGATAGATTTCCTGGGAGTCCAGATATTCTCCGGAAGTTGAGATCTGGGAGATATCGATCCAGTTCTGGCTGGCTGCATAGTTCAGGTAATCTTTCAAACTGATACTCTGATCATTTTTCCAGGCTTTGTAGGTTTCATCTGAAGTATCGATGGAATCACTTTTCAGTACTTTTAAGGTACTGGTAAGAAGGTCATCACAGATATAGGTAAGATATTCCTGCATCTGTGCGTCTTCATCTTTATATGCCGGTGGATCATCACCTGTCAGCCTGTTACTTATTGTATCAAAAACCTGTTGCTGTTTTTGCTGAAATTTGGCATATAAATTTTTTTCTGTATCGGAAGCATCTGCATCACTGAATTTGTTGATGTCGATCACACTGTTAGCGATCAGTGCATTGTATACATCATAGATCGGGATGGTGATCTTACTTGCATCTTTTTCTGCCTCATAATCAAAGCTTTTATCCGGTGTCAGTTTGGAAAGAACGATACCGGCAACCCTCTGCTCAAGAATCTGGTAAATACTCTTCTGCCAGTCGGAATCGATCGTCAGATAAACATCATTTCCAGCCACCGGATCTACTGTTTTGGAATCGTCAATATCAAGGACTTTACCGAGATTATCAACGGTAACAGTCTCTTCGCCGTCTTTTCCCTGAAGTTCGAGCTCCATATACTGCTCGATCCCGGCTTTTCCAACAACTGCATCATTGGAATAATCCGGATTATCCTTACGAAGGTTTTCCAGTTCTTCAGAAGAAGCCTGTCCGGTGTAACCGAGGATTGGTGCCATGCTCTCGTCTTCCACATATTTTCTTGTGGAATCTTCCACAATATCAATACCCTGAAGTGCGGACTGATTTTCTTTTATGGCTGCTACGGATCTTTCGCTGACATTGGTTGCGATGGTCACAGGCATATATTTCTTGAAACTGTTGGTATTCAGCTGGTAACGCATGATCGCAATCTCAAGGATCTCCTGTTTGGTAAGCTCCTCAGGAAGTGAATGTGCGGCAAGCTCTTCACTGGTATAGGCATCTTTTCCATAGAGTACGATGGAAAAACCATTGCTGCCGGTGAGGTAATCCATCATCTGTGCAGCAGTTGCGTTTTTCTGCTCATCACTTAAATTATCGATCTGTGCTTCACCGTAAACATCGGCACGAAAACGGTTAAGGGTAAATCCTTCGTCCACGTCAAATGCATAATCGCCATGATCATTGATGACAATATGAAAATTATCCGATAAACTGTCACCGTTTTGGGAAAGGATCTGTAATACCTGGTAGGCAATTCCATTCAGGGTCAGATTCTTTTCTCTGGTGCTGCTATATGTACCGCTGTCTTCAAAGGTAACAGAATATGCAAGTACATTAGAGGCAACAACTGTGC
>CAVEKJ010000309.1:0-2921 GCA_963616205.1 Prevotella sp. | reverse complement strand
AAAGAAAAGAGAGGCTGCGAAAGGAAAGTGGTCTGTAGGACTGGCAGTGGCTTCCCTCGTGCTGTTTATTGCGGCAGTTGTGCTTGCACTTTTTCTTGATGGAAAGCTCGGGGGCCTGATCGGCGGAACCGGGCTTTTTGCCATGCTGCTGTCAGCATATGGTTTTGCGCTGGGACTTTCCAGCTTTTCAGAAGAAAACCGGAAACACCGTACAAGTATGATCGGATCCATTTTAAACGGTGTGATCCTGGTCATCTGGCTGGGACTTTTTTTATCAGGAGTATAGAGAGGCGGTATAACAGATGGATGAAAAAGAACGATTAAAAAAACAGCTTGATTTTATTCTGGAAGTAGATAAAGTCAAGAATATTTTCCGCCAGACATATCTCGCAGACGGAAACAGAAAAGAGAATGATGCGGAACATTCCTGGCATCTGGCGCTGATGGCAGTGCTTCTGAAGGAATATTCCAATGAAGAAGTGGATCTGGCGAAAGTGGTTCCTATGGTACTGGCCCACGACCTTGTGGAAATCGATGCGGGGGATACCTATGCGTATGATGAAAAGGGAGCAGCCACCAAGGATGCCAGGGAGCGGAAAGCAGCAGAGCGGATCTACGGACTTTTGCCGGAAGATCAGGGACAGTGGCTGAAAGCACTCTGGGAAGAATTTGAGGCTTATGAGACTCCGGAGGCAAAGTTTGCCCATGTGCTGGACAACTGCCAGCCGCTTTTTCTTAATGATGCTTCCAATGGAAGAAGCTGGGAAGAGCATCAGGTGAAGAAAAGCCAGATTTATAAAAGAAACCGGAAAACAGGCGAAGGTTCAGAAGTGATCTGGGAATATATGAAAGAACTGATCGACAAACATATTGCCCTGGGGCATGTGATCGATGATGAGAAAGATGGGAGATGAAGTTTTGGACGAATGTATGAAAGAACGTTACGGACTTGCAAAGAATCGGATCCGTGAGATCGTAACAGAAGAAATTGTGAAAGAACCGTTTGGAGATTTTTTCAGAAAAATGGCAAAGTTCCTTTCCATGACAGCAGATGTGATGGATGAGGAAAATGCAGAACTTACAATGGAAGAACTGAAAGAGAGAAATCACCTCTTTTACCAGGATATCCTTCCGGAGAATTATGAAAACAGCTATGGAAATCCGGCTTATGCGGTAAAACAGCTTGGCGATTATGGAAAAGCATTCAGCTTCCTGTATGCAGAACTTAGAGGGACTGTGGCCTATGCCCACGAGAAAAGACTGTGGGATATGACCGTATCCATGGAACTGTTTCTGGAAGTATATTCTGCATTCTGTGAGGAAGAGATCCCGGAGGCTGCAACTGTGGAGGGAATTCTCCGTTCCTATGTGAATGATTACTGCCAGGACATGATGGAGCAGAGAATCCGGGAAGGCGTGGATCCGGAACTTGATTTTGCCACAGAGATTATCATGAATTCTGATCTTTCTGATCTGAGATATCTGTATCGCTACGGCGAGTTTATTTCAGAGAATGAAACCGGAGTGGCAGAGTTTCTGAATTCTCTTTCCCAGGAAGAAATCGACAAGATGGCTTCTACTTATACAGAAGGTTACCGGATCGGTTTTATCACCGGAAGAAAAGACATCACAAAAAAGAAAACCGTAAACATCCGTTACAGCCTTGGCTTTGAGCGGATGGTAAAGGCTGCGATCCTTCAGTTTGAGAAAATGGGACTGAAACCGGTCATTTACCGTCATGCAACCCATGTGGTAAATAAGAGAGGTGCAGTACGTGTGGGATATACAGGCGGCGTTGCAAACCCGCAGTATGATTATGAACATCGTCAGGACAGCACACTGTTTCTGGATGGGGATTTTGTACAGCGGAAACTTCGTGCCATGCAGACTTCCTATGAGAAATTTAAGGAACTTGCCAATGTACACGGAGGCCCGGCCTGCATTGATACGTTTGGAGAAACACCGTTTTCACCGGTGAGCAAACCGGAAGCTTATGCCTTAAGCGAGGCACAGCAGAAGCTTCAGACAGAGCTTGACAATGAATCCGGGCAGATCGTAAACCGTTATATTAAAGGCGATGAGAGAAGTTTTACCATCATTGCATATCCAGTTCCGGAGATCGGTGGAAACTATGGGGAGATTTTTCGTGAGATCGTAAAGATCAACACACTGGACTATCATCTTTATCAGGAGATCCAGCAGACCATTATCAATACTCTGGATACCTGCGAGTGGGTAGAAGTAAAAGGACGCGGAGATAATGAGACAGATCTTCTGATCCATCTCCATGAGCTGACCGATCCGAAGAAACAGACGAATTTTGAGAACTGCGTGGCAGATGTGAATATTCCGGTAGGAGAAGTCTTTACATCTCCGCAGCTTGCGGGAACCGGCGGAATCCTCCATGTAAAAAAAGTCTATCTCAACGGACTTCAGTTCCGTGACCTGAAACTGGTATTCGACTGTGGACAGGTGATTGATTATACCTGCTCGAATTTTAAATCCGAAGAAGAGAACCGAAAGTATATTGAGGATAACATCCTCCATCATCATCCGAAGATCCCTATGGGTGAATTTGCCATTGGTACAAACACTACCGCTTATGTGGCAGCCCTGAAATATGGAATCGCTGACAAACTTCCGATCCTGATCGCGGAGAAAATGGGACCGCATTTTGCAGTGGGCGATACCTGCTACAGCTGGGCAGAGGACACACCAGTATACAATCCTGACGGAAAAGAGATCATTGCCAGAGACAATGAGATCTCCGAGATGCGTAAAGATGATGTGAGCCTTGCCTATTACGGCTGCCATACGGATATCACAATTCCGTATGACGAACTTGGAAGCATCCGTGTGATCGATGATGAGGGAGAAATGATCTCCATTATCGAAAACGGAAGATTTGTTCTCCCTGGAAC
>CAVEKJ010000308.1:0-2921 GCA_963616205.1 Prevotella sp. | reverse complement strand
TGTGACAACAGGGGCGTTGTACTTCTTTTTTGAAAGTAAGACAGCTCTTTTTGAAGAAATTATGGATGAAACCGTGGAAAATCTGAAACAGATCGTGGGAGATTTTCCAGGCACGGAAGAACAGCTGCGGCCAGAAGAATATGACAGGATTCTCGTGGAGTTTATCTGGGAAAACAGGGATATTGCAAAAATTCTTATAAATGGGGCGGAAGGAACCAGATATGAGAATTTCTGGGAAGATACCTGTACAAAAATGGAAAAGATTCTTCAGGAGAATTTCCGGAAAAAATGTGGAAAAGAAGTGGACGCTGATCTGGTACATGTTCTTGCAGAAATGAAACTTCAGGGATACAATGAATTGCTCAGGGGCGATTATACCAGAGAAAAACTTATGGAAATTTACAGAATGCTGAAACTTTGTTCCAGCCAGATTTTCCTGGCAGTTTCAGAAGAAATAAACAGGAATCAGTAAAGACCTGGCAGCTTGGTGCTGTCAGGCTTTTTTTCTTTTGAAAACCATTGCTCATTTCCCTGAAGTATGCTATGATTAACTTGGTTAGTTTTAACAAACCGAGGGAGGTGTAAACAGCATGAGATCAAATGAGTCATCCGAAGATTATCTGGAGACGATCCTGATCCTTGGAAACAGGAGTTCTCTTGTAAGAGCAGTGGATATTGCAGCAGAGATGGGCTTTAAGAAACCAAGTGTCAGTGTTGCCATGAAGAATCTCCGCCAGAAAAATCTCATCACAGTTGCAGATAACGGAGATATCCGTCTGACAGAAGAAGGACATAAGATCGCAGACAAGGTATACGAACGTCACCAGCTGATCTCTTCCTGGCTGATGATGCTGGGAGTACAGAAGAGAACAGCGCTTCATGATGCCTGCAGGATCGAGCACATTATCAGTGAGGAGAGTTTTCAGGCACTGAAAAAGGCAGTTCATGAACTGGAAGAGCAGCAGGGATCTGCAAAAGAAAATGCTGCAGATCAGGCTTGAAGGGATCTGTCACAGAGAATATCAGGAATTGACAACTGAAAAAATAAGAATATAATGGAAATCCAGGTTATAAAATGGAGGATACCAAAAGATGAAATTACTTTTTATACGACATGGAGACCCGGATTACACAATAGATTCCCTGACCGAAAAGGGCTGGAAAGAAGCGGAATTTCTTTCCGAGAAGATCGCTGCTCTTGATGTCAGGGATTTTTATGTCTCTCCACTTGGAAGGGCAAAGGATACCGCATCCTGTACACTGAAGAAAACAGGAAGGACTGCTACGGAGTGTAAGTGGCTCAGAGAATTTGATGTAAAGATCAAAAGACCGGATCTTCACGGAGAAAAGATCATTCCCTGGGACTGGCTTCCTGAGGACTGGACAAAGATCGAGAACTTCTACAGTTTTGACCGCTGGTGGGATAATGACATTCTGCGAGAGGGAAAAATGAAAGAAGAATATGACTGGGTTACACAGAATTTTGATAAAGTGCTGGCAGAACACGGTTATGTGCGGGAAGGGCATTATTACAGAGCGGAAAAAGCCAACGAAGATACTCTGGTGTTCTTCTGTCATTTCGGAGTGAGCTGTGTGCTGATCAGTTATCTTCTCAGCATTTCTCCACTGGTCATGCTGCAGAATTTCTGTGCGGCACCTTCATCGGTGAGTACGATTGTGACGGAAGAGCGAAGGAAAGGGATCGCATCCTTCCGTATGAGCTCTTTTGGAGATATCTCACATCTGTATGCCCATCAGGAGCCGCCGGCTTTTGCGGCCAGATTCTGTGAGACCTATGATAACAAAGAGCAGAGACATGACTAATAGTGGTCAACAGGATTATTTTGGGAAATGGTTAGACTTCGTTAATAAATTTTATAATTTTACGAGGGACGTTTCATCCGCTTTTATCTAATGCTATTATGTAGCTTTTCAAAAAGCCCGAAACCCTTGATTTTACTGGAAAAGTTTATAAAAAAGCTTTCGTCAGTGTTTATCACATATTAAGTTTTGTTCGTGGGGTAAAAATCAGTTTATGGGGTAAAGATTGGGGTAAACTGTGGGGCATGAGAATGGCATAGATAAGTATTGGTAAATACGATTTGACAAATGTTTGAGCAGTTCGTATAATATACTTAACAAGGGAGCCGGAAGGTGAGTGCAGATCACCCGACCCGGCGAAATAAGATTAGTAAAAAATAGCTGTCATTCTCGCCAAAGAACAGGACGGCTATTTTTTATGTGTATAAGTCAAAATCGCAACGATCAGTAAAGCAGTTGTAAGTATAATTTGCAATTCTTCGTAAGTACTCATAATGATCACTCCTCTCTGGTAAGGTGTCCAGATCGAGCGAGAGCACGTCCCCCGGCTACCCGGTTAAGTATATTATATTGTCAAAGATTAGGAATGTAGGATTATGGCAGCAGTTAAGATCCTGCTGCCAATCAGTTCTGTTAGTGTCCAAATCGGGCACTTTTTTATTGTTCTTTATGGATGAAATCAAGAGGAGTATCGCAATCTTTTTTTATTTCTGTTACTATTTCATTTTCAGGACGAGTGTCTTTTAATCTATTTATTATAGGGGGCAAAAGAGACTTTATTGCATCATGTAAGGTCCAGATATCGCCCTCATATAAAGTGAATGTTTGATTACCTTTACCACATAAATAATAGTTACTGCAAGAATAATTACCAGAAACTTCTTTATCTTCGACTTCTCCATAGATTTCTCGTAATATTGAGAGAACTCCCTCTATTGCGTTTCCCTCTTTCATGTGTTTTTGGAATTCTTCAGTGTTTTTATATTGCTCAAAAGTATAATGCTCCATTAAATCAATTATTTGCACCCCGAGAGCGGAAGCAATTTTATCTATTTGTTCAATTTTAGGTTTATATTTGCCTTGTTCATAGCCTTGAATAG
>CAVEKJ010000307.1:0-2927 GCA_963616205.1 Prevotella sp. | reverse complement strand
GGCATTTCTGCTATTTTGTATTTTGTGAAAAAAGATTATTTGTAAGTACTTATGATCATTTTAGAGGTTCTGCTTCTTTTTACTGGAACGATACTCACTGGCGGTCATTCCACAGTATTTCCGAAAACTTTGTGCCAGGTAACTCTGAGAGGAAAAACCGACCAGATGGGTAATATCCGAAATTTCATGGTCCGTATTTTCTAAAAGATCTTTGCATACTTCAATCCTGCGGTGGTTTAGGTAGTTGATAGGCGATACTCCATAATAGCGCGTGAATTCATGGCTTAAATGATATTTATTCAGGTGGATCAATCCGGAAAGCAGTTCAAGATTGATATCTTCTTTGTAGTTGGAATCCAAATACCGTTTGATGAAGGCACACTCTTTGCTTGGATGCAAAGAAGGATACAGCTGGAATGCAGATTCGGTAAGCCTGCGAAGCTGCGTGATCAAAATGGCAAGGGTATGTTTGCAGATTGCTTCATATCCTTCGTTCCGTTCATCCAATTCCTGAAAAAGAGTGTGAAAATAAAATAAAAGATCCGTATGCTTTTTTCGGCAGTTAAAGATTTGAAATTCCTGGTGATCCCGGAAGGAAAAGCTGACACCGTCTACACCTACCGTGAAATAGGAAAGCGGTGAGAACGTCCGGGAAGTCTCTGTATGCTGGATGTGAGGATTAATAATGACCAGGTCATCTTTTTGGATTGAAAAACGCTGATCTTCAATGAGAAAATCGCCATTTCCATCACTGACATAAAAAAGTTCTGTAAAAGCGTGGGTATGTGGGATGCTGGGCCAGTCTTCCTCATAATGAGAGGAAGAAGCATTCACCAGAACTGCCTTGGTGGAAATAGGTGTATCATCGGCAAAAGCAAAAGAACATGAACTCATATGTACCTCCTGAAATGTTTGGATTAGAAAATAGCAAGATTTATAAAAAGTATAGCAAGAACAATCTAGATAAGCAATTAAAAACGGCATATTCTAAGTATATTAAAAGAAAAGTAAAAAAAGATAATTAAATCTATAAATATAAAATGGAGGTATTCGTATGGGCCAGGATAAAGGAAGGGTTACGATTCCCACAAATTTGGATGTAGTAAAAGAGACATTGGAAATTATGGATGAATGGGGTGCTGATGCAATCCGGGACTGCGATGGAACAGAATTTCCCCAGGAACTGAAAGATACCGGTGCTAAAATTTATGCCACTTATTATACAACCAGGAAGGATAATGAATGGGCAAAGGCAAATCCCGATGAGATCCAGCAGATGTATATTATGAGCCCTTTTTATACTGCCACAGAGAATAAACTGGAAATCCATCTTATGGATCATCTTTATCCGGATATGTTAAAAGTAAATACTCATGATGATATCACAAGATGGTGGGAAGTTATAGACCGCACTACAGGTGAGGTGGTTCCTGTGGATATGTGGCATTATGAAGAAAAAAGCGGAAATGTGGTCATCAATCCGGTAAAACGCTTTCATGAATATACGGTAAGCTTTCTGGCTTATATCATGTGGGATCCGGTTCACATGTATAATGCAGTAGTAAATGACTGGAAGGATGTAGAACCACAGATCACCTTTGATGTGCGGCAGCCAAAGACAAGGGCTTATTCCATGGAACGGCTTCGGCGTTTCCTGGAGTCTCATAAATATGTAAATGTGGTACGTTTTACTACATTTTTTCACCAGTTTACATTGATCTTTGATGAGCTTGCCAGGGGAAAATATGTGGATTGGTTTGGATATTCGGCATCGGTAAGTCCGTATATTCTGGAACAGTTTGAAAAGGAAGTCGGTTATTCCTTCCGGCCAGAATATATCATTGATCAGGGGTACATGAATAACACTTACCGTATCCCGTCTAAGGAATTTAAAGATTTTCAGGCTTTCCAACGAAGAGAAGTGGCGAAGCTTGCAAAAGAAATGGTAGATATTGTACATGCATATGGAAAAGAAGCGATGATGTTCATGGGAGATCACTGGATCGGTATGGAGCCATTTATGGATGAGTTCGCTTCCATTGGTCTTGATGCGGTAGTTGGAAGTGTGGGAAATGGGGCTACGCTACGCCTTTTTAGTGACATTAGGAATGTAAAATATACAGAGGGACGATTTCTTCCATACTTTTTTCCGGATACCTTTCATGAGGGCGGGGATCCTGTAAAAGAAGCAAAGGTAAACTGGGTAACTGCAAGACGTGCTATTTTAAGAAGTCCGATCCAAAGAATCGGCTATGGCGGCTATCTAAAATTAGCACTGGAATTTCCGGATTTTGTTCAGTATATCAAGGAGGTATGCCAGGAGTTTAGAACGCTTTCTGATAACATTCAAGGTGTGACGCCTTATTGTGTGAAACGGGTAGCGGTATTAAATTGCTGGGGACGTATGCGGGCCTGGGGCAATCACATGGTACACCATGCTATTTATTATAAACAGAATTATTCCTATTTTGGAATCATCGAGGCATTAAGCGGAGCTCCATTTGATGTTTCTTTTATTAGTTTTGATGATATTCTGAAAGATAAAGAGCTGTTGAATAATTTTGATGTTGTGATCAATGTGGGAGATGCAGATACTGCACAGAGTGGCGGTGAATATTGGATAAATGAAACGGTTATCACTGCGGTGAAACAATTTGTATATAATGGCGGCGGTTTTATTGGAGTTGGTGAACCGGCAGCACACCAATGGCAGGGCAAGTTTTTCCAGCTGGATGATGTGCTTGGTGTGGAAGAAGAAAGAGGATTCAATCTAAATACAGATAAGTATAACTGGGAAGAACATAAAGATCACTTTATCCTTAAAGATACAGAGGGAGAGATCGACTTTGGAGAGGGCAAGAAAAATATTTTTGCACTTCCGGATACCGAAATCCTCATTCAGAAAAACCAGGAAGTACAGATGGCAG
>CAVEKJ010000306.1:0-2936 GCA_963616205.1 Prevotella sp. | reverse complement strand
ATATACAGGGGGTGCCTTATGAGATTAGGATGGACAACAAGCAAATATTCAATTACTTATAGAGCGGTCAAGACGATAAGGGTCAACGGAAAAAACAAGACTCAGATTATCAAATCTTTTGGTTCCGAAAAATACATCTGCAAAACCTACGGTGTTACAGATGCCAAAGCCTGGGCCAAAGAACAGGTACAGTTAATGAATGAAGCAGAAAAAAGAAGATTCTGCAAAGTTTTATATAGAACTTTGTGCCGGAACAGATCTTGTTATGAACGAGCAGCGGCACCTCAACGGCGGATATCTTTTTCTTCAGGATATTTATTATGAGCTGGGGCTTCATAAGATATGCCGGGCCATTTCCAAAAGACATCTTTTTGAGTATGATCTTAATGACATACTCTCACGCCTTGTTTATACAAGGATTCTTTATCCTTCCTCAAAAAGGAGCAGTTTTGAGGAAGCAAAACGTTTTATAGAGCAGCCTTCCTTTGAACTTCATGATATTTACCGTGCTCTTTCGGTCATTGCACAGGAATCGGATTATATACAAAGCCATCTGTTCAAAAACAGTACATCAATCCAAAAAAGGAACACCCAGGTTATTTATTATGACTGCACTAACTTTTATTTCGAAATTGATTCTGCTGAAGATGACCGACAGTTTGGAAAAAGCAAGGAAAACCGTCCTCTTCCGATTGTCGGCATGGGGCTGTTTATGGATATGGATGGTATCCCGATATCTTTTTCCATATATCCCGGTAACAGGAATGAACAGATGACCATGATCCCGCTGGAAGAGAAAATGCTCTCCGATTTTAACCTGTCAAAGTTTATCGTATGTACAGATGCCGGTCTTTCATCTGCAACAAACCGGGTATTTAATACCTATGACGAAGCCGATGGTCTGCGTGGGTATATCACAACACAGCCTATAAAAACTTTGAAAGGCTTTTTACAGGAATGGTGCATGGCTGATGACGGATGGATGCTTGATGGAGATATATCCGGGAAAAAATATAAATTATCAGAATTGGATGATGATCAAGATAAAGACAAAGTCTTTTATAAAACAAGATGGATAAAAGAAGAAGGCACCATCCACACGGAAAACGGAGACAGGAAACAGAGATCATAGAGCAGAAACTCGTTGTTTCCTACTCGATCAAATATCGGAACTATATGCGTCGTATAAGGGAGGGACAGATCGAACGTGCAAAAAAACTTGTAGAATCCGGTGAAAAAAACATAAACCGAAAAAAACAGAATGATCCAAAACGATTTATTAAAACAGACCACGCCACCAGGGAAGGGGAGATTGCTGAACAAGCTGTAAGTTACATTGACCAGTCCATTATTGATGCCGAAGCAAAATATGACGGCTTTTATGCGGTATGCACAAACCTAGACGACAGCATAAGCAGTATCGTCAAGGCAAACAAACGCCGGTGGGAAATTGAAGAATGTTTCCGGATCATGAAAACAGACTTTGAAGCACGTCCGGTTTATTTAAACCGTCAGGACCGGATACTCGCCCACTTCATCACCTGTTTTATTGCATTGATCGTTTACCGGTATCTGGAAAGGAAACTTGATAACGAATATACCATTGAGCAGATACTGCCAACCCTGCAGGAAATGGATTTTATGAAGTATGAGGGAAAAGGTTACCAGCCAGTCTATACAAGGACAGAATTGACAGATGCCCTTCACAATGCTTTTGGATTTTGCACTTCAAAGCAGATAGTACCTATTGCAAAAATGAAAAATATTTGTTCGCAGACTAAAAAATAGATAGTGTAACGTGCATTCGTAAATTTAATAAAAGTCTCGCGAGCCGCTTGTAGGGCGGGCTGCAGGACTTTTTTCGCTAAAAGACTGTCAAAGACAGGGATTTAATCCTAAAATTGGTGAAATGGTGCCCTCTAGTGCTTCTTATAGTTTAATACTCTACGAAAATAATACCTTATTCTGTAAGGTATTATTATTTACTTCACTATAGGCAATATTACCTATACCACTTATTTACCATTATAGGCAATAATGAATATATGTCAATATAAAAAGGAGGCATATATTCATTGATTTCCTATGAACCATTATGGAATACCATGCAGAAAGTTGGTGCATCAACTTATACCCTCCAGGTTAAAGGTGGAATTAGTAGCTCAACAATCCGAAGGCTCAAAGCCGGTGAATCAGTATCAACAAACACCATTGATGCTCTTTGCCAAATACTTCATTGCTCTGTTCAAGATATTATTGAATTTTTACCTAAATAAGGATTTCCATAAATCATAACGATTCTTGGAAATCCTTTTTATCTCTACTTACAGATGTTCTTATCTATTCACATGCTTATCAGCTCCTCTCTCCGGCTTATCTTTTCCCTGCTTTTCCCGGATAATTCTCTTATTGATTTCCAAGCGTTCATGGATTGACGGTTTCTTTTCTTTTCCTGACATTGCCTTTTTCTGTGTTACTGCCTTTCTTTCTGCTTTTCCTTCATCCTTAACTGCTGTATTTGCTTCAACGCCAGCTCTTGGCACAGCTTCTCTGCTCTCATTTTTCTCTGCCACCTGCTGTTCTCGTCTCTCCTTCACACCTTTTTCTTCCAGACTGCAAAAGCTCTGCAAATACGGCAGTACATGATTCTGCATATCCGTCATATCTTCCATATACTTCTGATATTCTTCATTGCCTTTTCCTTGCTGATAGCTGATCCAGCTTTCATCCGTCAACTTCATTTCATTCTGCATCTTTAATTGACTGATGATGCCGCCATTTCCGCTACCAATGTCTATCTTACCTTGAAAATGATGCAGCATCTTGTCGCCCTTCTCAGCATAATATACTGTAAAAAACATCTGTGCTGTCGTTTTTGGTTCGTTGGTGTTTGGATCACGGTCAGCATACCAGGCTTTGTCCTGTTCTACTGTTTT
>CAVEKJ010000305.1:509-2941 GCA_963616205.1 Prevotella sp. | reverse complement strand
GAACTGCGCCGGGGATGACGATCGAAGAAAATCTTGCGCTTGCAGCTGGCAGAGGCGGATGGCTTTCCCATACAACCCGACAGGAAAAAGAACGTTTCCGCGAAGAACTGAAGAAACTGGATATCGGCCTGGAAGAGCGGATGAGCCATCCGGTAGGTCTTCTGTCCGGTGGACAGCGTCAGGCACTGACACTTCTGATGGCAACCATGAACCCACCGAAATTACTTCTTCTGGACGAGCATACCGCAGCGCTTGATCCGGGAACTGCCGAGAAAGTCCTGAACCTTACCAGAAGGATCGTAGAGGAACATCAGCTGACCTGTCTCATGATCACACATAATATGCAGTCTGCAATTGATCTTGGAAATCGTATCCTGATGATGGATTCTGGTAATATCGTACTGGATATCGGAGGAGAAGAGAAGAAGAACATGACCGTGGACGGTCTCCTTGAGAAATTTAAGACAGGAGCCGGCAAAGCATTGGACAATGACCGTATCCTTCTGTCAGAATAATAATGAGAAGAACCATCGCTATCTGAAACAGGTGATGGTTCTTTTTTTATGGAAAATTCTTGAGTATGTCACGTTACCGTGGTAAAATAAATGAAATCGTTTTACGATTTACGTTCATGAGCATGTAGCAGAGCGAAATGCGAATATCCGCTTTACATGTACGAGCGATGGTAATTTAATTATGGAAGAGGGACGAATGATATGCAGTTTTCAAAAAGACTGGACCGATTTGGACATGAAATTTTTGCTGCTCTGAACAACCGGCGCATGGAGCTGGAAGCTCAGGGCATGAAGATCTATAACATGAGTGTGGGAACCCCGGATTTTAAAACTCCGGAATACATCAAAAAAGCCGTAGCGGAAGCGGCTATGGATGACAACAACTGGAAGTACAGCCTCCGTGATCTTCCGGAGCTTCTGGAAGCAGTCTGTACTTATTATAAAAAGCGGTTTGACGTGGAACTGACCCCGGATATGGTAATGACTGTTTACGGAAGCCAGGAAGGAATGGGACATCTTGGTATGGCACTCTGTGATGAGGGAGACACCGTACTTCTCCCGGATCCCTGTTATCCGGTATTTGCAGCAGGAAGCCTGATGGCAGGAGCAGTTCCTTACTATTATCCGCTGGTTGCGGAGCATGATTTTCTTCCATATGTAAAAGGCATTCCGGAAGAAGTGGCGAAGAAGGCCAAATATATGGTGGTATCCCTTCCGTCCAACCCGGTGGGAAGTATTGCCACACCAGGACTTTATGAAGAAATCGTGGAATTTGCGAAAAAATATGATATTCTGATCATTCATGATAATGCATACAGCGATATCATTTTTGACGGGGCATTTGGTGGAAGCTTCCTGGCAACTCCGGGTGCAAAAGAAATCGGAGTGGAGTTCTTCAGCCTTTCCAAGTCTTTCAATGTTACCGGCGCAAGACTCAGCTTTCTGATCGGCCGTCCGGATGTGATCGCAGCACTTCGCAAGCTGAGAAGTCAGATCGACTTCGGTATGTTCCTGCCGCTTCAGAAAGCTGCTATTGCCGCACTTCAGGGACCATTGGACAGCGTGAAAGAACAGTGTCAGATGTACCAGGAGCGAAGAGACGCTCTCTGCCAGGGACTTCGAGACATCGGCTGGGAGCTCCCAAATGGAAAAGGCACCATGTTCGTCTGGGCCAAGATCCCGGGCGGCCGCACGGACAGTATGGCCTTTTGTATGGAGCTGATGGAAAAAGCCGGCGTTATCGTAACACCGGGAGCAAGTTTCGGACCACATGGCGAAGGATATGTGCGTTTCGCTCTGGTCCTTCCGCCGGAAAAGATCAAAGAAGCTGTGGAAGCAATCCGAAAGAGCGGATTAAATTAACCACCTGACCTAAAGGATCTTCGGCGGTTTCTGAAATTCGTGGACAAAAGTACGGCCTGTTTTCTGACAGAGAAGCATTTCATAAAGATTGGAAGCATCGCAGGTTTCCTGAAAAAACCGTAATCCATCTTGGCCAAGGATTGCAGCAGCATCCGCAGTTTTTGTAAGCAGCGGGATAGAAGCATTTTTCTTGATCTGTCCAAGAAGAGGCGCACTTTTTTTTCGGAATCCAAGAACCCGGGCATAGGGAATATGTCCGGGCGTTTTTTCTTTCAGATCAAGAAAGATCCGTACAAGACCACGGCAGATGGCAGAGCGGGCGATATCCCTGGTTTTCAGAAGATCTGCGAACTGAGAAAAGCCTTCATACTGGTTTCTGGATTTCAAAATCCGACGGATCAGTGCATCGGAAAGATCCGGATACGTGTGCAGAGTTTCTTCTGTTTCCAGAAGAAGCTTATAGTGAAGCGGGAGATCCAGAGCAGATTCTGTTAAATAGCTTCCATTATTCAGGCAGGAGAGAAATCCTGGAAGTGCCGCTTCCGGGATAAAACC
>CAVEKJ010000305.1:0-499 GCA_963616205.1 Prevotella sp. | reverse complement strand
CCGCAGCAAACAGTTTCCGGATTCCCGAAGCAGATGGGAAATTTTCTTCGGACATATCAGAAAGATCTGTATCGTGATATCCGTTTCCTCTTCTTTGGATGGCATGAGGAGCCATTTTGCTGTTTTGCCGTAGCAGGGCCTTGCAGTATTCGATTCCCAGGATATTGTTGGGGGAAGAAAGAACAGAATCCACCTGCTTAGGGGAGAGAAAATGTCCGTTCTGGAAAGACAGTCCGGACACACCGGCTTCCGAAAGATAGCTTATCAGTGCGCGGCTTCTTGCCAGTGGAAAGCTCATTCCGTCGCGAAGATTTTTCTGAAGGAAATTCCGGTATACAGAAGGTTCCTCTGCGAGAATACGGGCAATTCCCATAAGAATTTCCGTATCGCCGCATTCACTGCCAAAGCAGAGCTCATTCACAACACCGAGCCCGTCAAGGAGACGGACACCACCTGTTGCGAATCCTTCCGCACTTGAAGTGGAAACACGGACCGGAAG
>CAVEKJ010000304.1:0-2951 GCA_963616205.1 Prevotella sp. | reverse complement strand
CTTAGATTCCTCCTCAGCTTAAAGTATTAACCTTATTTTTTATAATTCTCTTTAAAAATACATATCCCACCAGACAAGAGATCACTTCGGTAATCGGAAAGGCCCACCAGATCAATGCAACTCCCATCTGACCGTTTCTGACAAACACAGAAAAAATTCCAGCCAGTGGTAAAATAATTACAAGCTGTCTCAGAAGTGAAATAACCAACGATTCCACACCACCATCCAGTGCCTGATAAATACCCTGATAAGCGACATTGATTCCGGCAAACAAAAAGCTTAAGGAAATCACTCTCATTGCACTGATAAAATATTCTCTCGACTGCCCTGCATTAAACAGCGTTGCAAATGCTCCAGGGAAAATCTCTGTAATCGCAATACCCAGGATCATTAATACGATGGTATAGATCAGACCATATTTGATTCCATCTTGAATCCTTTTCCTGCTTCTCATTCCATAAGCAAATGCAATGATCGGAGTGATCGCATCTCGCAGTCCAAAAGCAAGGAACAAAACAAACTGCTGTACCTTATAGAACAAACCATAGGCTGTCTGTGCAGACGGATTAAACTTCAAAATCAGATTCATCACATATACCATAATGGACATCAGTGCCTGTGCAATGATCGCCGGAAGTCCGATCGCATAGATTTCCTTTATAATGCCTGTATCCGGCTTCATATATTTCGCACCATGCTCAAATTCTTTATTCAGTTTCATATGGAAAACAAACAGTAAAACTGCGGATGCCACCTGCCCGATGACAGTTGCGTAAGCCGCACCTTTTACACCCATTTCCGGGACTGGCCCGATACCATAGATCATGATCGGATCAAGAATAATATTTACAACGGCTCCAACCACCTGTCCGATTGTGGAATAAAGAGAACGTCCTGTTGCCTGGAGTAATTTTTCAAATAAAGAAAAGAATATAACTCCAAAAGAGATCACGCAGCATATCCTCAGATAACTGACTCCCATTTCAAGTACTTCTGCATCTACGGTCTGAGATGAAATGTATGCTTTCACCCCAAAGATACCAAACAGTAAACAGGCTACATAAATGATCACTCCCAGAAACAGACTGTTTCCTGCTACCTTTGCTGCTTTTTTACTATTCCCCTGTCCCAGTGTCCTTGCAAGAAGTGCATTGGTTCCTACACCTGTACCAATTCCCACTGCAACCATCAGCATCTGCACCGGAAATACCAAAGTCAACGCATTTAGTGCCGCTTCACTGCCCGTTTTCATATTTCCTACAAATGCACTGTCTACAATGTTGTAGACCGCCTGCAATGCCATGGATAAGATCATTGGGATTCCCATCTGTATCATCAGCTTATTCACCGGCATGTCTTTCATCTTGTTGCTCTCTGCCATTTTGTTTTCATTCCTCCCTTTTTCTGCACAAAAAAAGTGTAACTCTGTCGTATAAGTTGGACTTACGCTGGCAGGCTACACACTTTTTCATGACAAATATTATATTTTAATAAAAGAAAAACGAGTAGCAGGGAAACTGGATTTACGCTCACTTGCTACTCGTTTGCTGTAATTATATTGCCTGTTTTTCAAAAAGTCAAACAAAATTTTTCTTATATACTCTAACTATTTTGTGCTATACTTAAGTAAGCAAAAACTAACTATATATTCAAATATGGACAGAAGGTGGAATTATGACATTCAAAACAATCGGTAACAAGTCAGCTCCCGCCATCCTTTTCTTCCACGCAATGGGAGTAACCGGAGAAAGCAACATGCCGGTTGCTGAAAAAATGGCAGAAAAATTTTATTGTGTTATACCGACATCAACCGTGTATTGTTCCGGACAGAAATATCGCAGCAAAAAAGACGAGGTACAGCAAATTGTACGATTTCTGGAAGATCAGGGAATCAGAGAACTAGAACTTGTAGTTGCATCTTCCATTGGCGCCGATCTTGCAATGGCATTCCTGACAGATTCAAAAATCCCAGTAAAGCATGTATTTTTTGACGGCGGACAGTTTGCACAGATTGGAAAGGTGACACGTAAGCTTATGGTTCCATTCTTATATCTGGCAATCAAAAGCCTGTACTGGTCAAAAGGAAAAACTCTGAAGAAGATCATGTGGTGCGATGATAAAACGATCAAAACCTACTTTATCGAGGCAGGAAAAAAGCTGACATATGGAGATCTGAGAAGGCAGCTTGCCGACAGTCTGGAAGCTAAACCTTTCCCGAAACTGCCGACAGAATTACAGAAACATACATTCTGGGAGTTTGGAAGTAAAGAAGATCATTTTAAATACAGAGATGCCGTTATGCAGGCTTATCCCTATGGTAATTTTCCGGTTTTTGAGGGATTCAACCATATGCAGTATCAAATCCGAGACCCGGAAGGATTCGCCAGAATGCTGGAAGCCATTACCACGACTGATCAATTACCAGAATTGGCATTTGTGATCTGATGAAAGGAATATCGTTGTCTGTAAAAGAACATGAGCTGCCACACATCCAAATATGCGACAGCTCATAATCTACTTATCATATTACTCCAGCACTTCCACCTTACAACGATGTACCTTTTTCTCCTTATCATACCCAATTCCAACAGCCAGCACTCGCCCGGTATATCTATCCTTTTCTCCAAGTTTTCCCTGAAATTTTAAGGCGTACTTTTTCTCTTTTATCTGCTGGATTGCTTCCTCTGGTGTATGATTTACCTTTAATTCCAGTATAATGGCGTCTGCGCTTTTATCAATTTCTGGATAAAAAATAAAATCCACATATCCAATTCCAGCCTTATCTTCACGCTCCACACGATACCTGTCACGTGCTGCCAGGTAAACAAGATTTACAACGGCTGTCAAATCCGTCTCATTGTTATAGCTCAATAATGGAATTTCTGTATTATGAGCTTTTTCCAGAATTTCTGCCATAGTTACCACATCACCGTGAAGTGTTGCATCTAACA
>CAVEKJ010000303.1:2518-2965 GCA_963616205.1 Prevotella sp. | reverse complement strand
AAAAACTGCTGGTAAAGTGATTCGGATGTTTTCCATAATGAAACGATCCGGTACAGAGCTGCGGGCAAAGCAGATAAAATACAGTCGCCTGTCTGAACTCTTTACGGTGAGGATTGTACGCTTTTGGAATGGTAAAAAAAAGGACAAAAGGGACTTTTTTGGAAAAAATATAAATTTATAGAATAACTCATGGTATAATGAAAGAAATATTTTATCAATTTTAACCAAATCAAGTAAGTCCCTTACAGGGGTGCTTATTGTTTTTGTCGGAGGCGCGAAATGACACTGGAAGAACTGATCGAAACCTATCCGGAGGTAGAAACTTATTTCCAAAATATGCCGGAAGAACTGAAAACCCGCTACACCATCCGTAAATTTCCACCTGGAACCATCATCCATCAGAAAGATTATCCCCTGGATTATTTCGGGATCGTATGCAGTGGAGAT
>CAVEKJ010000303.1:0-2501 GCA_963616205.1 Prevotella sp. | reverse complement strand
GTATTTATGATCGAAAAAAACGAGCCCATTGATTTTATCGGGGAAGTTACCATCCTTGCGGAAAAACCGCTCACTTCTGTATCTATCGAAACATTGACAGAATGTGTGGTATTTATGATCTCCAGAGAAGATTTTGAAATGTGGATTGCACAGGATATCCATCTTCTGCGACTGGTGGCCCATAAGATCGCATACAAACTTTACCGCTCCTCCTACAACCGGGGCGCCAGATTATTTTATCCACCTACATTCCTGTTTCTGGACTACATGCTGAAATTTGCATCCGCCCATAACATTGAGAAAAAGGGCGAAGTCATCCTCCGGAAAACAAGAGAAGGAATACGGGAAGAACTGGGAATGACTGTAAAAACCATCAACCGGACGATCACAAAACTGAAAGAAGACGGACTTATCGATACACGTAAAGGAAAGGTGGTCATGTCCTTGGAACAGTATCGGATGGCAAGGGATAAGATTGGGTATTATGTGTCGTGAGAAAATAATTATGGAAAAAAATATTTTTGAAATTAATGAAGTTACATGCATTGTCTATACAAATAAAAATCCGGAATATCTCCTGATCCAGCCAGTTAACGAGCCACATGCACAGATGCTGTATCAGCAAATCCAGTTTATGGCAGAACATACAGAAAAAAGTTTTCTGCTGGTTTCGTTTCTGGTAAAAGACTGGAATCAGGCTCTGTCACCCTGGTGTGCTCCGGCGGTATTTGGAAAAGAAGACTTTGGGGAAGGTGCCGGCGAGACATTGGCATTTATAGAAAAAATGCTGATACCGGAGATTGTGCGTCGATATGGCTTAGAGGAAAATATAAAAGATATTCCGATAATTCTGGGAGGCTATTCACTTGCAGGACTGTTTGCATTGTGGAGTGCTTATCAGGAAAACTGTACGGTCAAATTTGCGGCAACAGCCGGTATGTCCCCATCGGTCTGGTTCCCTGGATGGTTGGAATATATAAAAACAAAACAGATCCAAACGAAGAGGGTATATCTCAGCTTGGGAGACCGTGAAGAGAAAACCAGGAATGCTGTAATGCGCCAGGTCGGTCAGAACATTCGGGAGATGGATGGTTGGTATAAAAACAGCGAGAAGATTGAAAGTGTGCTGGAATGGAATAGAGGGAATCATTTCCAAGATGTAGATGTGCGATGTGGGAAGGGGTTTTTGTGGTGTATGAGTCAGAACAATGGTATAATTATAAAAACGGCTATGGGCAATAAAAGTTTACTTTATTAAAAACAGGATTGGAGTTTGTACATTTTTACAGAACTAAGTTAATAGAAAAAGGAGTATTCACATGAAAGTACTATTACTAAACGGCAGCAGCCACCCAAACGGAACCACAATGGCAGCAATCAAAGAAATGGAAAAAGTATTTCACGCAGAAAACGTGGAAACTGAAGTGATCCAGGTGGGTGGGAAGCCGATTGCGGATTGTCTGCAATGTAACGTCTGTCAGAAAACAGGAAAGTGTGTGTTTAAAGATGACGGTGTAAACGATTTTGTAGAAAAGGCAAAGTCCGCTGATGGTTTTGTTTTTGCAACGCCGGTATATTTTGCACATCCGAGTGGAAGGATTTATGATTTTCTGGATCGGGCGTTTTACAGTGCTGGCAGTGATGAAGTTTACGATGCTTTTAAATTCAAACCAGGAGCAGCTGTAGCTGTTGCAAGAAGAGGTGGAACAACTGCGGCACTGGATGGCTTGAATAAATATTTCGGAATCGCACAGATGCCAGTTGCTGGTTCTACATACTGGAACATGGTACATGGCCTGTATGGAGAGGAAGCACCGCAGGATGAAGAAGGAATGCAGACCATGCGGAATCTTGCCAGAAATATGGTGTGGATGATGAGATGTTTTGCCCTTGGAAAGAAAGAAGGGGTACCTTATCCGGCCACAGAGACAGAAGCATGTACGAATTTTATCAGGCGGGAAGATAATCAGAGATAACATAGTGAGGGAAGTTTGGTGTTGCGACAAAACTTCCCTTCTTTCGTTTCCTTGACGTGTTTTCTATTTAAAAGTAAAGCTTAAAAGGAAAACTTTTGAATGAACCGTAGAAAGAAGATAAAAGATGTTGAGTGCTAATGTACGACTTCCATAACGTAGGAAGAATTCGATAGATTTTAGAAAAGATTACAAGTTGACACTGGTTGTCAACCAAAGCTACAATTCATAGTGTTGAGAGCGCTTATCAATGAATTTATGATAAGAAAGGATACAATTTTATGAATGGATTAAAATTTATAAGAACAAGATGTAATATATCTTTAAGCGAGTTAGCAGATATTTTGGAGGTAAGTAGACAGCAGATAAGTGCTTGGGAAAACGGTGTAAAACCCATTTCTCAGAAAAGATTAAGCCAACTATCAAAATATTTTGGTGTTGATGAAAAATATTTTCTGGATATATCAGAAGATGATAAAGAGCTTATTGTTTCCAAAGCTTTATATCGTCGTCAGGATAATAAAAAGG
>CAVEKJ010000302.1:0-2974 GCA_963616205.1 Prevotella sp. | reverse complement strand
TTTTGCAAGGCTCCAGCAGATCCTTCTCCTGAAATATCTGGGTTTTTCCCTGGAGGATAGCCGCGAGATGACCATCAGTGATTCCGACTATCATTTCATGCTGAACTCCCTGAACATCCAGCTCCGCCTGGTCCGTGACCGGATCGAACAGATGCAGCTGGTGGAAAAAGCCATTCAGGATACCGCCCAGGTGATCCGTGACCAGCATTCCATCGACTGGAGCCAGATGCTGAACCTGATCCACCTGACCGGCATGGAAAAAAGCCTCAAGAATCAGTATCAGAATGCCACCAACATCTCCTCCAGGATCAACCTCCACAGCCTGTATTCCCAGAACCAGCAGGGATGGTTTCCCTGGAGCTTTGAGCAGTGCCGGATCACTTCCGGACTTCGCATCCTGGAGCTTGGCTGCGGTGATGGAACCTTGTGGACTGACAATCTTTCCCTGCTGCCGGAAGATCTCTCCATCACTCTTTCTGACATTTCCAGCGGTATGCTCCGCGATGCCAGACGTGCCATCGGCTCTTCGGATACCCGCTTTGCATTCCGGGCTTTTGACTGCAAAAAGATCCCCTATAAAGACGAGAGCTTTGACCTGGTGATCGCCAATCACGTGCTTTTTTACTGCGATGACATTCCGGCCGTCCTTAAAGAAGTCCGCCGCATCCTCGCTCCCGGCGGAAGATTTCTCTGCAGCGCCTACGGAAAGGCTCATATGCAGGAAGTCAGCCAGCTGGTGCAGGATTTTGATGAACGGATCGTGCTTTCCGCAGACCGGCTTTATGAGCGGTTCGGACGGGAAAACGGCGGGAAGATCCTGGAGCCTTTTTTCCCAAAGGTACAGTGGCGTTCCTATGAAGACTTCCTTCTGGTCCAGGACGCGGAGCCTCTGATCTCCTACGTTCTCTCCTGCCACGGAAATCAGAATCAGTACATTCTGGACCGTTACAAGGAATTTCGGGCCTTTACCGCCAAAAAAACAGAAAAAGGCTTCCTCATTACCAAGGATGCCGGTGTATTTCTTTGTGAAAAATAGCCAAAAATAAAAAATATGAAAAAAGCTCTTGAAGGTGACCTTGCGTCACCTTTTATAATACAGTTACAGTTAACAAAGTCATGTGCAGGCGCGACCTATGCTGCACATCATCATGCAAAGGAGAAAACATATGAAAGGAATTATTTTAGCCGGAGGCTCAGGAACACGTCTTTACCCGCTTACCATGGTAACATCCAAACAGCTTCTGCCGATTTTTGACAAACCGATGATCTACTATCCGATGTCCGTTCTCATGAACGCAGGCATCCGTGACATCCTGATCATCTCCACACCACAGGATACCCCGAGATTCGAGGAGCTTCTCGGTGACGGCCATCAGTTTGGTGTGAACCTTACTTACGCCGTACAGCCAAGCCCGGACGGACTTGCTCAGGCATTTATCATCGGTGAGGAATTTATCGGAAATGACACCGTATGTATGGTCCTCGGTGACAACATCTTCGCTGGTCATGGCCTTAAGAAACGTCTGAAAGCTGCTGTTGACAATGCGGAGTCCGGCAAGGGTGCTACTGTCTTCGGATACTATGTAGATGATCCGGAGCGTTTCGGTATCGTGGAATTCGACCAGAACGGAAAGGCCGTTTCCATCGAGGAAAAACCGGAAAAACCGAAGAGCAACTACTGTGTGACAGGTCTTTACTTCTACGATAACAACGTTGTCGAGTATGTCAAGAATCTGAAACCAAGCGCAAGAGGCGAACTTGAGATCACAGACCTGAACCGTATCTATCTTGAAAAAGGTCAGCTGAATGTTGAACTTCTGGGTCAGGGCTTCACATGGCTGGATACCGGTACACATGAGAGCCTTGTAGAGGCAACCAACTTCGTAAAAACCATGGAGCAGCATCAGCACCGCAAGATCGCATGCCTGGAAGAGATTGCATACTTAAACGGCTGGATCACAAAGGACGATGTCCTCAAAGTTTATGAAGTCCTCAAGAAAAACCAGTATGGCCAGTATCTGAAGGATGTTCTGGACGGAAAATATCTGGATGCTCTTCACTGAGACAGACATTTTTCATAATTTCATAACACGATATTTCATCTGCGGACTTCGTTTCTGCGGGGTCTGCAGCAGATCAATCATTTCTATTATATAAAGGAGATTTTTTATGACAATCATTGTTACCGGCGGTGCCGGATTTATCGGAAGCAACTTTATTTTTCATATGATGGAGGCTCATCCGGACTATCGTATCGTGTGCCTGGACTGCCTGACCTATGCAGGAAACCTTTCCACTCTTGCACCGGTTATGGACAAACCGAACTTCCGCTTTGTAAAAGAGAGCATCACAGACCGTGAAGCGGTTTACAAACTCTTCGAGGAGGAGCATCCGGACATCGTTGTAAACTTTGCAGCTGAGAGCCACGTAGACCGTTCCATCGAGAACCCGGAAGTATTCCTTGACACCAACATCAAAGGTACTGCTGTTCTTATGGATGCCTGCCGTAAATACGGAATCCAGCGTTATCATCAGGTTTCCACTGATGAGGTTTACGGAGATCTTCCACTTGACAGACCGGACCTCTTCTTCACAGAGGAAACTCCGATCCACACAAGCAGCCCGTACAGCTCTTCCAAAGCAGGTGCTGACCTTCTTGTCCTTGCATACCACAGAACTTATGGCCTGCCAGTGACCATCAGCCGCTGCTCCAACAACTACGGCCCGTATCACTTCCCTGAAAAACTGATCCCGCTGATGATCGCCAACGCACTCAACGACAAACCGCTTCCAGTTTACGGAAAAGGTGAAAACGTTCGTGACTGGCTCTATGTTGAGGACCACTGCCGCGCCATCGACCTGATCATCCACAAGGGACGTGTGGGAGAAGTTTACAACGTAGGCGGACACAACGAGATGAAGAACATCGACATCGTAAAACTGATCTGCAAAGAGCTTGAAAAACCGGAAAGCC
>CAVEKJ010000301.1:0-2978 GCA_963616205.1 Prevotella sp. | reverse complement strand
TCTGTAGATAGAACGGCCTCTCATCTTTCTGTTAAGAAGTACCGCAAGAACAAGTGCAATGATGATGGAAAACGGTACCTCCACAATTGCATATTTAAAGGTGTTGACCAGTGCCTGCCAGATCTCGGAATCCGAAAAAACCTTCTGATAGTTTTCAAGACCAATAAAAATATTTCCTTTACCGAAATCTCCAGTCTTGAAAAAGCTCTGGTAAATGGTCTGGAAGATCGGGATGATGTTCAATACGATCAAACCGATGGTTGTGGGAAGAATAAACAGCCAGCCCCAGAGGAACTCACTGCGCTCTCTCTTTGTCCGCGCCTGTGACTTGGTATTAGCCATAAGAATCACTCCTTCTATTCCTTCTATGTATGAGGCCGTCGCACCTGGGTGCGGCGGCCCCTCTCATTACTGCATTCAAGTTTCGGTATTTCTTAATTCTTACTCCTCGGCAAGCTTCTCATTCATCTGCTCAGCCATCTGCTTGCAGGCCTCTTCCATTGTGATATCGCCTGTGTAAACGCTCTTAAGGATCTCGTTGTCCTCATTCTCCCATGTTACAGTAGATTTGGAGTATGGACGAATCTCCATGTCATCCATCATGTTCAGGTAAGCCTGAAGGTTGAAGTCTGCGGAGTTAGCCCATGCATCAGATGTTCCTGTGTATGCACTCATTGTTACACCAAGTTCTGCCTGTTTCTCCTGAGCCTCTTTTGAACCGAGGTACTCGATCAGCTGCCAAGCTTCATCTGTATGCTCTCCGGATGCTGATGCTGCCCAGCCAAGTCCGTTGTATACAGAAGCTCTTCTTCCTGTCTCAGCGTTCTTAGGAAGCTCTACACAGTCACAGTTTGCTGCAGTATATTCATTCTCTTTATATGCTGCCAGCATCCAGGATCCCTGGAATACCATTGCAACCTTGCCAGATTCAAAGAGTACATCCTCACCGTTCTCAGACATAGTCTCAAGAGAAGGCATTACGCCGTCCTTGATCCAGCCTTCCAGAGTCTGCATAGCTGCGATTGTCTTCTCGTTGTCCCAGCCGGATGTCTTCTTGTCCTCGCTGATGATTTCTCCACCATTATCATAAATTAAATTGTAGTATCCGGCCTGGTTGTTATCATTTCTTAATGCCATACCATACTGGGAACCATCATCCTTGGTAAGCTTCTTGGCTGCTTCTGTAACATCATCCCAGGTCCAGTCAGCTGTCGGATAATCAAGACCAGCCTCATCGAACATTGTCTTGTTATACCAGAGAGCAATGGTATCTACATCCTTCGGTACTGCATAATATTTATCATCGTAGGTATACAGTCCCCAGATGTCCTCCGGATAGTTAGCAGGATCAATTTCACTGCTGTCCTTGATCTTGTCTGTCAGGTCAAGAAGCATATCATTGGACATGTATCTCTCACTCTCGTTGGAGTGCATCCAGAATACATCCGGAAGGGAACCGCCCTGTGCACCGGCCTCAAGCATTGTCCAGTACTCGTCCCATTTAACAACGGAGATCTCTGTCTTGATTCCTGTCTTCTCTGTGAAATCATCCATGATCTCTTTCAGTCCTGCTTCCTGGTTGCTGTCCCAGATAGAAACGGAAAGTGTAACATCATCGCCCTTAGCATATACAGGAACTGCTGTCATTACCATGGCACCTGCTAATAATAAAGCTGCTACTCTCTTGAAATTCATAACTTCTTCCTCCTTTTGAATCTTTCTTATTTTCCCTCTTTCTTTGGTCAGTTTTTATATTTTTCCACGTCCCTGACCGTTGATATTATTATAATTGCACATGGAAAAATGATAAATGGATTATTGTGGTTACTATATGGAAAAATGTTGTTTTTTATTCATTTTATCCATTTTTCGTTCACAAATTGTTAATTATTCGTCATTTTCCCGGGTGTTTTCCAGTTTTTGGATGTAATTTTCATATTTTACACTATTTTTGAGCACGTTTTGATGCTGTTTTCCTGGCTTACAGCAATGTTAACATTTTTACATGTCCGTTTTTGTATGTTTTTACTAACAAAAAACCTGCAGAAATGCCATTTGTAAAAAAATCTGTTTTTTTCTTTCTCACATTATTCCATGCGTGCTACGATTTATACATGTGCACGCAAAATTCCATGTTTTTTCACACAGTCCCATAAAAGGTTCTGTATCTGCTGTTTTTATTCTTTTTTTCGTCAGTCTTTTTTCTGCAAAAATTTCTCCGATATGGCACAGCCATATTTGCAGATTCCTTCTCTTTACACATAATGAGTATCTGTGCTAAGATTGTCTGTATCGGACATTTTTCGTATAGTCTATTTTTTATTTCTATTTCTATATTAAGGAGGATTTTGTTATGAATCTTTTAAATGAAGATAACGTTGTTCATGTATTCCTCAACAAACTGGGAGACATCGTGATTGCCAATCTTCTCTTTATTTTATGCAGCATCCCGGTGATCACCATCGGACCGGCACTGACTGCACTTTATCACTGTATGATGCGTACAGTAAAAGGAAATAACAATGGTACGACCAAGACTTTTTTCCGGGCCTTTAAAGAGAATTTCAAACAGTCGCTGATCGTGTGGCTGCTGATCCTTGTGGCAGGAATCGTACTTGTGTTAAACCTCCGTTTCCTGCTCCACGCAAACGGAAGTGCGGCAAATATGCTCTTTTACCTCACCATCGGAGTACTTACCCTGCTGGTGATCTTTTCCTTATACATATTCCCGGTGATCGCAACCTTTGCCAATACGCTGGGAGCGCTTTGCAGGAATGCGTTTCTGCTGGCATTTATGCATTTTCCTACTACGATTGCCATGGCGGTGATATCTATCTTTCCGCTGTATATGACTTATCTTGATGCAAAAATGCAGCCGCTTTATGCATGCTGCTGGTTCTTCTTTGGATTTGGACTTGTAGCTTTTATAAATTCGATGCTGTTGTATCGATTTTTTAAGAAGCTGCTTCCTCCGGAGG
>CAVEKJ010000300.1:0-2989 GCA_963616205.1 Prevotella sp. | reverse complement strand
TTCTGATAATGATGGTCTTGCAGTATGTACGCTGGATCTGCCACTTGGACAGTACTATGTGAAAGAGTTACAAGCACCGGCTGGATTTGTATCCTCTGATGAAGTTCTGAATCTGAATGCTTCTTACCAGGGACAGGATGTGAAGACAGTAAAACTGAAAACTGTGAAAAAGAACCAGCCAACAACCGTTGAGATTACAAAATCTGATATAACGACAGGTGTGGAACTGGATGGAGCGAAACTCACCGTTCTTGATAAAGAAGGAAATGTTGTGGATCAGTGGATTTCTGTAAAAGATCAGCCACATGTGATCAAACGACTGACAGTTGGTGAGGAATACACTCTTCGTGAGGAAATGGCACCTTATGGTTATCTGAAAGCAACGGATGTGAAGTTTACGCTGGAAGATACCGCAGAGATTCAGAAAGTAGAGATGAAAGATGAAGTACCGACAGGACTTCTGATCATCAACAAAAATGGAGAGTTTTTGGATAAAGTAACACTTCTGGACAATGTAAAAGGTACTGTGGAGCATCTCTTTGAATATGTAACCGGAAGCCTTTCAGATGTGACTTTCGATGTATTTGCTGCGGAAGATATCAAAGCGGCAGATGGTGTCAGCGATGATTATTTCAAAGCAGATGCAAAAGTGGGAACCATTACCACAGATTCCAATGGTATTGCACAGATGGGAGATCTCCCGGCTGGAAAATACTATGTGAAGGAAGTAAAAACAGCCCATGGTTATGTGCTGGACGGAGAGCAGAGATATGTTGACCTTTCCTACCGTGATCAGGACACACCAGTCATCACTTATGATGAGAAATGGCAGAATGCCCGTCAGAAAGTAAAGGTTACGGTTCTGAAGAAAGAAAAAGATACAGACCGTGTCCTTGCAGGTGGTGTATTCGGCCTTTATACCAGTGAAGATATCAAAAATGCAAAGGGCGAGGTACTTCTTGAGAAGGACAGTCTGATCGAGCAGCGAGTAACAGATGAGAAAGGACAGATTACTTTTACGGCAGATCTTCCGGTAGACGGAAAATACTATGTGAAAGAGATCTTTGCACCGGACGGATTTGTTACAACGGATGAAGTACAGGAGTTTACCTTTGAATATGCCGGAGAAGACCAGGCAGAAGTAAGCTACGACTTTACGTTTGAAAATCAGCCAACCACAGTGGAGCTGACCAAAACAGATCTGACAACAGGTAAAGAACTTCCAGGTGCACACCTGAAAGTGACGGATTCAGATGGCAATACAGTGGATGAATGGACTTCTACGGAAGAATCCCATGTGATCAAAGAACTGGTTGTTGGTAAGGAATACACCATGACAGAGACAAAACCGGCAGATGGATATGTCACTGCAGAAAGTATTACCTTTACAGTAGAGAATACAGCAGAGATTCAGAAACATGAGATGAAAGATGATGTGACAAAAGTAGAGATCAGTAAGACTGATATCACGGGAGAAACTGAGATCCCAGGTGCGAAACTGACGATTCTCGATAAGGATGATCAGGTAGTAGAGAGCTGGACTTCCACAGAGGAAGCACACTATATCGAAAAACTGCCAATTGGTAAATATACCTTACGTGAAGAGCAGGCACCGAAAGGATATCTTCTGACAGCCGATGTGACATTTGAGGTGAAAGACACCGGAGAAATCCAGAAAGTGGCTATGAAAGATGATACTGCCAAGGGAAAAGTGATTCTCAATAAAACAGATAAATCATCAGGAGAACCACTGAAAGGGGTAGAATTTGAACTCCGTGACAGCAAAGGAAAAGTTCTGGAAACCTTAAAGACAGATGCTGCCGGTCATGCAGAAAGTAAGCTGTATGAGATTGCCACATTTAAGAACGGCAAATATGATACAGCAATCAAGTATTATCTGGTGGAAACAAAGACACTGGACGGATACACACTGGATCAGACCAAGCATGAAGTGACATGTGCTTATGCAGATGACAGTACACCGGTTGTAGAAGTTACTTTTAATCTGACAAATGAGAAAACGGAAGTTCCAGAAACACCGAACACACCGGATACACCACAGTCCCATGAAGAGACAAAGGTATCAAATGCACCGAAAACAGGTGACAGCACGAATATCTGGTTGCCGATTCTGCTTCTGATAATCTCCACAGGAGGCATGGCAGGACTTTATATCAGCAGAAAAAGGAAAAGCAAATAAGGAAACCAATGGTTATGATTGGGAGCTTCTATGTGAGGCTCCCTTTTTCATACAAAAAAATCACAGAAAGGAACAGAAAACTATGATGAAAGCAATGGAAAAAAGACAGGAAGCACGAAAAAATCAGGAGAAAACTTTAAAGAGAATGATGGCTTATCAGAAGAAAGCCGAGCAGATGGTCAGCAGAAAAAGAATGAACCATCACATGATCAGAAAGGGGTAAAAGCGTATGATGAACAGAAAAGAATTTTATGAATATGTCAAAGACAATGTAAAGGAGTATCTGCCAGAGTCTTATAAGGACGCAGAAATTAAACTTCAGGAAGTAGAAAAAAACAACGGTTTGAAGCTGACAGGTGTTACGATTCCAAACGGAGATCAGAGAATCGTACCGACAGTCTATCTGGATTCTCTTTATCAGGAATATATCAATGGAAAAGATGTGGATTCTTGTGTTGGTGATGTAGCTGATATGCGTATTGAGGCACAGGGAAAAGCAGAATTTCTTGATATGGGAGTTCCAGATATACTGGATTATGAAAAGATGAAAAATAAGTTACAGGTGAGAATTTGTGACAAGGAATGGAATACCGATCGTCTGGCAGATAAAGTAGTCACAGAACACGGAGATTTTGCAGCTTATTATGCAGTAAATCTGGAGGAAAATGGCGAGGGAATCAGCAGTATTCCAGTAACTGTTTCTCTGATGAACGAATGGGGAGTATCTGTCGAACAGATTCAGACAGATGCGATGATGGCAGATAAGAACAGAGGAGTGCAACTGGTGGA
>CAVEKJ010000299.1:0-2993 GCA_963616205.1 Prevotella sp. | reverse complement strand
CACTCGGAGTTGCGAAGGCCGTTTCCCCTCCTCGCGCTCCTCCCCTCCGGCCACGGGAGGACGGGCTGTTGCCCGCTTTGCGGGCAAGGCGCCTGCTGCGGATAGGTTGCCGCAGGCAACCGCCTCCGACGCGCTTTCGCCGAAGGCGAACAGCTCGTCAACCAGTCTTCGTCGACTAACGTTACACACGGCACAACCAAGCGTGCCCAACGGAGGGGGTTCTTAGGGGGAGCGTGCGGGCTTCGCAACTCCGAGCTCGCTCCCCCTAAGGGTTTTCTCAGTTTTCAACATAAAACAAAATTACAACTAAAATCCAACAAAAACCGTTCTACAGAGTTCTTACATCAAGAACGATAATCCGCATTGATCTTTATGTAATCGTAGGTGAGGTCGCATCCCCATGCAGTTGCTGCAGCATCGCCCATCTTCATATCCGCGATAGCAGTAACTGCATCTTCAGAGAGGATCTTTGTAGCTTCCTCTTCACTGTATCCTGTAGAAACTCCATTTTCAATGATCTTTATCTTTCCTGCTTTGCTCTCAAAGTAGAGGTCTACTTTTTCCGGGTCGAACTGTACTCCGGAGTAGCCGAGGGCGCAGAGGATTCTGCCCCAGTTTGCGTCGTGGCCGTAGATGGCTGCTTTTGTTAAGGATGAGGTTACTACGGATTTGCTTAAGGTTACGGCTTCTTCTTTGGTGGCTGCGCCGATGACTTTTACCTCGAAGAGTGCGGTTGCTCCTTCTCCGTCGCCTGCGATCTTTTTGGCAAGGGTTGTGTTTACATAGTTGAGCGCTTTTTTGAACTCTTCATAATCTGCGTTTTTCTCTGTGATCTTCGGATTACCGGCCTGGCCGTTTGCCAGGAGGAGGACGGTGTCGTTTGTGGAGGTGTCTCCGTCAACGGATACCATATTGTAGGTGTCCTTAATGTCCTCGCTGAGTGCTTCCTGAAGAAGTTCCTTGGAGATGTCCACATCACTGGTGATAAATCCAAGCATTGTGCACATATTCGGGTGGATCATTCCGGAACCTTTGCACATGCCACCTACGGTTACGGTTTTTCCGCCGATCTCGATCTCTACAGCTGCCTCTTTCTTCTCGGTGTCGGTTGTCATGATGGCTTTTGCTGCCTCAAGACCTGCCTCGCGGCTTCCATCAAGTTTCGGAGCCATGGCTTTTACTCCGTTTGCGATACGGTCGATCGGAAGCTGCATGCCGATGACGCCTGTGGATGCTACCAGTACGCTGTCTTCCGGGATTCCAAGGCTTTCGGATGCTGCCTTGGCTGTTTCTCTGCAGTAACCGAATCCTTCCTCACCGGTACATGCGTTGGCGATTCCGCTGTTGCAGATCACGGCTCTTGCTCCCTGATGATTGTATACAATGTCCTGATCCCATCTTACCGGAGCTGCTTTTACCACATTGGTTGTGAATGTTCCTGCAGCCACACAAGGAACTTCACTGAATACCATGGCCATATCGGTACGGCCTTTATATTTGATCTCTGCTGCAGTTGACGCTGCCTTAAAACCTTTTGCGGCTGTTACGCCGCCGTCGATGATCTTCATATTCTATGTCTCCTCTCTTACGGGCACATCGGGATCTGTTTCAGTCCTTCGTTCTCGTCGAATCCAAACATCAGGTTCATGTTCTGAACGGCCTGTCCTGCGGCACCTTTTACCAGGTTGTCGATGGCACCCATCATGATGACTCTCTTTGTTCTCGGATCGATCTTGAAGTTTACATCTACAAAGTTGCTGCCTTCCACGTTTCTTGTCTGCGGGCATACATCTTTGTTCAGCACACGTACAAAAAACTCATCTTTATAATATTTGTCATAAGCTGCTTTTACTTCCTCATAGGTAACATCCTTTGTGAGGGAAGCATATGCAGTTACCAGGATTCCTCTGTTCATCGGAACAAGGTGTGGGGTAAAGTTGATCCGCACTTCCTGTCCACATGCGTATCCAAGCTGATCCTCGATCTCCGGTGTATGTCTGTGTGTGGCAACGCCATAAGCCTTGATGCTCTCGTTTACCTCACAGTAAAGATTCGGAACCTTGGCTCCTCTTCCTGCTCCGGATGTTCCGGATTTGGCATCAATGATAATGGTATTCGAATCAATGAGGCCTTCTTTTAATAATGGATAGATGGACAGTGTGGAGCATGTCGGATAGCATCCCGGGTTGGCGATCAGTCGTGCCTTTTTGATGTCCTCACGGTTGATCTCGCAGAGACCATAAACAGCCTCGTCGATAAACTGCGGTGCTTTGTGCTCGATTCCGTACCATTTCTCGTATTTCTTTACATCTTTAATACGAAAGTCCGCGCTTAAGTCGATCACCTTACATTTGGAAAGAATCTCTTCATTAATAAGGGATGCACAAAGACCCTGGGGTGTTGCGGTAAAGATCACATCCACCTCGTCTGCAAGTGCCGCCATGTTGTCATCCATACATTTGGCATCCACCAGTTTGAAAAAGTTCTGATAAATATCTGCGTACTGCTGATCTATGTAGCTTCGGGAACCGAACCATTTGATCTCAACGTCCTTGTGTCCAAGAAGAAGTCTTACGATCTCATTTCCTGCGTATCCTGTCGCACCGATAATTCCTGCTTTAATCATCTCTCACATTCCTCCTCTGCCGTATTTCCTACGGTCTCAATCATCCATGCAGTTTCATTTCTGCCTCTTTCTGCACATGATCTGCACAGCCTGGCGGCAAAACGTTCTGCACAGGTCAAGCGGACATCTGCAAAGCACTCCTGTGCTCCGCTCCCATGTCCGCTCTGTCAATGGATAGATTATACATCTTCTCTGCATATTATGCAATAGCCATTTTCTTTGATTTTTCACGGTCTTTTCTGTTTTTCATGTATTTTCTTATAATAATACACGCTTTTTGATGTATTTTTATGCAAAAATTTTTTCATATTTTTCAAATTATCTATTGCATATTTATAAAATCTGGTGTATATTAAGCCATGTCGGC